>CAYOKY010000001.1:0-35982 GCA_964404695.1 Microcaldota archaeon
CGGAAGACAATTATTTCTAATAATTGTCTTCCGCCTTCAATGTAATAATATGGGTCAAGTTCAAAATAAATCGGGCCCCATGTTGCCATACGTGAAAATATGATTAATAATAAAATTAATATCAAAGCAAGTTGTGCAAACCATGTTGACCATGTTTTCAAGTGGTTGTGAAGGTCGGGTATTGATTTGATAGTTTTAAATCCATTCAAAATCGTTTTAAGTTCATTAAACGGTTTGAATAGGAATTGTTTGAACGGTTCAATACCTTCTTTTCTTACGTTATAACCTATTAATGCCAAACCAAGTAACCCTGTTATGCCAACGTTCATTAAAACCATTTCATAATTGAAAGGCATGCCTGCAAAGTTTTCAATAAAGCTTAACATTGCCGGGAAAAATAAACCTATGATTAAGGATATCATTACCATTTCAAAAATACTCATTTTAGTTTTCCAAAGCAAACCTATACCTACTAATAATCCGGGTATCCATGCATAAAGTATAAGCATCATAAAAAGATAAGTTGGGTCAAATAATAACATGTAATGCACCTCAAATATTCTATTTTAATTTTAAACATTATATTCTAAACATTAATTAAACATTTATAGTACTATACCATTTTAAATTTTACCTTGGATGATTCTGAGCGCATCCAGAAGGCCATGGGCATAATTTATTGAACCAAAACCTGTAACATCATCCTCTTTATCAAGGAAATATTCTGTATCTTTAGTATATCTTTTGGCCAAGTCAATAATCCTTTGAATTTCCTTTTGATCAATATGGGTTTTGTCAACTTTGATATCGTTTATCACTGATTCAATAAGTTTAACATCATCAATAATTCTTTGTTTGTCTTCTTTTTTTATCTCAGTTTCATTATTTTTATCCATTCAATCACCATGCTCTCAGATTTTACGGTTGAACCCATTCAATCTCATAATATTCATATTTACTTTTAGGCAGTTTAATTTTCTTTACGTTATAAAATGTTACACTTGTTTCCCTGTCAGATATTGCTAATATCAGGCCAAGCCCCATTTTTTTAGCTTCATTCAATGCGTAAGCCAGTTCTGCGCCCCCAATATATTCTTCTTCGCCTAAATTCCACATTACATATTTTGGGCTATCTTCCTTGGGTTTGCATACGTTATCCTTTTTTCTGTGATATAATAGAAAATCTAAGCTGACATTTTTCATTTTATCTTTATCATTTTTAGGTATGGCTAGAATAAATGTTTTTCTTACAGAATGTGCAACTCTTATGGCGCGCGACCATTCTGAAATTAATAGTTTACTTGTATACGGGAAGATGTGCAGTACATGTTTTGAATGCATCCATTTTTTATCACTGGCTTTGGGTGCTGCACCGGGGAGGTAAAGTCGGAAATGACTACCAAATTTAAATCCTGTCTTTAAAACATAGCCTTTGTTTCTCCATTCTTCATACACATTGTACATTAAGTCAAAAAATTTATGTTTTCTTTTGGCAGTTTTGATTATGCTTTCAATGTCTTTATTTGTACTCAGTATTTTCTTTTTGATTAAATAAATGGTTTCATAAATGTCAAAATGTAAGAATTTGCCTCGGTGTTCGCTTTTATATGTGCCGAGCTGACCAAACCAATATTCGTAGTACAGTTCTTTAGCACTGTCTTCAAAATTGTCTAGAATAGTCATCAAATCTTTACTGAAAAATGTCCCTTTAAGTTTTATTTTTGGTAATTTTATTTTTGATCCTTTATACTCTTTGGCTTTAAGCGGAGGCATTATTTTTAAAATCTCCTTTTGTGTTTCTGAATTTTTAAAATCTATGATATATAATCCTCTGTCACGCCATGCCTTATATCCATAATATTTTGACGGTTTGTTCATTAATTCTGAAAAGTTTAGTTTGCATTCTGCGTTACGAATGTCAATCAAATACATTGCTTCTTCGCAGGACAGGTAAACGTTACCTTTTTTCACTGTCCCCATATTGCCTTTAACTAGTGATGTTACTGTTTGTGCATCCTTTGCAAATACGGTTTTGCCTTTATTATCTAAGATTAGCATAAGTTAGTTTTGCTCTTCCTATTTTATAAATATAATGTTAAGGTTTGCGTTACTGTTTTTGTTTTAAGATTGAGGTAGCTATTAATAATATAATTAATAATTTAACCAATAATAAAAGAAATATAAAGTTAATGGTAAAAGAAGATTTATCTGATTCCGATTGTTTTACATTTATAACCGTGTTTCATATTTATGCCTGTTGCTTCAAAATCTCCCGAACTGCCTTCAACCGGGGATGTTCCTGGTTCTTTTTTTGGGGGAGAGGGATTTTGTGGAACTGGTTGTATTTCAGGGTTTTTTTCTGAAGTGTTGCCAGGTGTATCTTTTTGGACAGAATTGTTTTGTTTTGGAATATCTGTTCTACTTTCTTTTTTTTCTTTTTTATCATTTGTTTTGTTTGTTTTTGTATCTTCTTCTTTTGTATCCCAGACATACCTTAAACCATTTTCTGATTCGCTAGCTCTTCTCCCCATTTCTGTTTCAAATACTGAAGATTCTATTCCATGGCCTGTTGGTCTTGAAAATATTTTTTCTATAGGGGTAGCGCCTGCTTCACTTTCCTGAGCATATAAATTACTGGAGCAACTATAAATACTGACAAGTACAGGAACCATCAGAAATGCCGTTGCAGCTACTGTTCTGGTTGATATAGTGGGGCTTTTGTCAAGGGGCAATCTGAATTTTTTTAACAATAAACTTGATTTCTTTTCTTTTTTATATATCTTTTTTTTCATTCAATCACCTGTGTTTATTTGAGGTTATTAATGTTTATAAATGTATGTTTTTATTGAAAACTTCAACCATTTTGTGTAAACGTTAAATAACTATTTCATAACTTTCTTAAACTGTTTAACCTTGTCAAAGTTTGAATTTTCAAAAGCGTTATTCAAAAAGGCATTTTTGGTTAAGAAGTTATTTTAGAATTGTTAGTAATGTCATTTCCCCTATGATCAAAAAATCATGTGAAAACCAGATGATGAAATGTTAAATACGACTATAACTGCAATCTGAGAAGAACCAAATCTATTAGGACTAACTTTTTTTTTGTTAAACCTAAAAGAGAACCATTTTTATGTGTGGGCAGTTATTTTACATATTCAATTGTACCTGCATTATTTTGTACTTTGATTGTGCCTTGAATTGTTGTTGGTTCAATGTTACATGCAATGTATCTGCTATAATTCTGGCCATTGCCTATAACTGTAATATTGTCCCCTGTTTTGCTAATATTAATTTCTGTTGGAACTTTAACTTTCCTGACATTGCCCGGGCCGAGCACGCAAACGTTGTCTGATGCGTCTGCAATGTCTTCAAATATCATGGCCATTTCAAGTTTTTGATAGAATTCGTTGTTCCGTTGTGTAATCCCTTGCAAACTTGATAATGAAAACATAATAACAACTAAAAAAATAGCAAAAACAATTAATAATTCCAAAGAAATTTGAGCTTTCATTGTAATCATTTTTAGTTATTCCAAGTTACACTGTCACTAACGTTGGATAGGTTTCCAATAATGTCCTTATTTGTTTCTTCAACCTGTTCACTGGTTTCCTGTGCCATACTAACCATTTGTGATGCAACAAGTAAAGCTATTACAACTACTACTGCTAATATGATTAACATTTCAGCTGATATTTGTCCTTTCATTTATAATCACCTAATTTAAATAAAAAAAAGGAAAGTTATAAAGTTAACTGTTTTTGTTGGGTTTTGTCCTAACTTAAAACTTAAACAACTGAATTGTTTTTATTGGCCTTGTATGACACTATCTTTTCCATTGTTTTCTTAAGTTCATCATGAGTTTCCCTTACTGATTTTTCACTGTTAATTATTATCCACTTTGCTCCGAACGGTCTTTCAGCTGCAAGTTCTTTGTAAACGTTTCTAACCTTTTTTTGTTTTTCAATATTTTTTTCAATTGTATCTTTACTTATACTTCTTTCTGCAAGAGTCCCTGGGTCTCCGTCCAATAGAATGACATAGTCAGGTTTGGGCAGTCCAAGTTTTTTAATGTCATTAATCATTTCTTTAACGCCAAGCTTTGATCCTTCATATGCAATTGTTGAATAGAAATATCTGTTGAGCATGACAACTCCGCGTTCACTTTCCAATTGTATCTCATTCTTTTCTTTAACCATTTCTCTTAAGAATTCAACAGCAAGTTCTTCATCGCTCAATTTAAGTTCACCCATCAAATGTCTGTTGATTAAAGTGTCGCCTTTTTTTGGAAACTGGTGGAGGTATCCATTGGTTACCCACATATTTCTAAGCCATTTATATATAAGTTCCATATGAGTGTCCTTACCAGTAAAATCAATTCCTTCAAATGCAATAATCATATAATCACCGCGATACTATTCAACCTTTTTATTTATAAAATGTTTGACTTTTTCCAGTGATTCCTCAAGTTCCTGTTTCTTTGGAAGGAACACTATGCGGAATGAAAGGTCATTAATCAAAGGTGAAAACCCTGAGCCCGGTACTGCCACGACCCCTGTTTCTTTTATCATATCCTTGATCATTTCAGTACTATTTTGCCATGGTGCTTTGCCGTTAACTTTTATGAACATATAAAATGCGCCCTCTGGTTTAACAGTATGCAATTTATCAGTTTCCTTAATAATCTTGTATGCAGTATCCCGTTGTTCCCTGAACTTGTTAAGAATCGGAGTAATGTTATATGGTTGTGTGTATGCAGCAATTGCACCGCGTTGGATTTCCCAGTTTATGCATAACCGTGCATTGCTTAATTTTTGTATTGCCTGTTTCAAGTCGTCCATGCCCTGGCCATGGAATGATAAGTAACCCAACCGTGATCCTGGGAAAATGAAAACCTTTGAAAGTCCACTGCCTCGTATAATTTTTACATCTTTGGAAAATTTTACCATTGAATGAAATTCAGCGTCAAAAACCAGTCTGTCATATATCTCATCTGCGATTATTGGAATATCATATTCGCCTGCAAGGTTGGCGATTTGGTTTAATGTTTTGTAGGAGTATACTTTGCCAGTAGGGTTGTTAGGATTAATGACTACTATTGCTTTGGTTTTGTCATTAATCTTTTTTCTCATGTCTTCTACGTCTGGCTCATTGTTTTCGTCGCATAAATAAAAGTTTTGTTGGCCTTCATACATATCGTTTTTTGTGTTGTATAAAGGATAGCCCGGAGACGGCAACAGAAAATTGTCCCCCTTGTTCATCAATGCCTGGAACAGAAAATCAATACCTTCACTCAATCCAGAGGTTATGAAAATGTCTTTATCTTCCAGTTTTTCTTTATTTGCAATGACTTTTCGCAGTTCTGGGTCGCCTTCAGAGGGTGCATACCCGTGCCATTTGCCTTCCTTGAACGCTTGAACTATTGCATCAACAATGTGTTGTGGGGGCATGTAACCGTATTTGCAGGGATCTCCAATATTTAAATAAGTCATTTCCATGCCCTGACTTTCAATCTTCTTAGCTTCCAAAACAATGTCTCTTATAGCATAATGTAAATGGTTAATTCTGTTTGCAAGTTTCATTTTATCGCCTCCTAACGTCTTAATATTTAATATTTTACTAGCTTTTTTCCTACAGAAAAATTATTTATAAAGCCTTGAGTTTGGATATAAACGTAAATTTCCCGGTTTTTATTTTGGAGTAATATTTTTAAAGATTGGGATTGTTAAATGGAATAGGTTTTTTAGAGTAGATTTGATTATGTCTAATTATTAAATATTTATGAAAATAAATATTTATGAGGGAAGGGTGAAGAAATGGATGAAATGGAAAAAATGAAGACTGGTACTACAACTTTAGGTCTTGTTTGTAAGGAAGGTGTAGTTTTGGCTTCGGATAAAAGAGCAACAATGGGTTATATGATTTCTAATAAATCTGTTATTAAGGTTGAACAACTTGATAAACATATAGGTATGACTATTGCAGGGGGAGTTGGTGACGCTCAAAAACTTGTAAGATGGATGAAGAGCGAGCTTGAATTGTTCCGAATGAAAGAAGAGCAAGGAATTAGTGTTAAAGGTGCATCTACACTTTTAGCGAATGTTTTATCTAATTATAAATTTTATCCATTTTTTGTTCAGTTGATTCTTGGTGGTTATGACAATGAACCAAGATTGTTTAGCCTGGACATGGCTGGTGGAGTAACTTCAGATAAATACGTTTCAACTGGTAGCGGTTCTCCGTATGTTTATGGTTTGCTTGAAACTGAATACAATGAGGAAATGACTATTAAGGACGCATTAAAGTTTGCTGCCAAATGTATTACTGCTGCAAGTAAGCGGGATATTGCTTCTGGCAACGGCGTAACTATGGCAGTTATAACCAAAGAAGGGTTCCGTTATCTTAGTCAGGATGAAATATCCAAGCTTGGTGTTCAGATATTGAAAGAATATTAAATTAAGATAAAGTTGTTTCAATAATTTTAGTATACTTTTTTATTTTTTGTATACTATTATAAACTTTTAGATTAATGTGTTGAGAATGTATTAACAATTTAAAATTTTTTTAATATTTGAAATTTTAAATTATGTAAATAAATCGTAAAACTGTGACCGTAACTGTGACCGTAACTGTGACCGTAACTGTGACCGTAAAATAGTATATAATCATATTTTGTAAAAATATACCTAAAATGTGTAAATGAAATATATTTGTAAAATATATGTAAAATATACATAAAATATGCAGATACATAAAATATGTGTAAAATATCTTGTAAAAATAGATGTGACAAATCCCAATTATTAATGAAATGTAAAAAATATTGGTTAAGAGCTAACAATTATGGATGAAGATCATGAATAAACCAGTCATGAAAAAATGTTATAAATAATATGTATCCATTATAAATGAAATCAGAGAGTGATGATGTGTTAAGAGACTTTGAAAAAATAGTTAAAGAAATAATCCCTGATGACTGTGGGTTTTCTAAAATTGAAGCTGAAGGCTTAAGCATAGTGATTTACGTTGATGATATCAAAACATTTTATGAGACAAATCAATTGATCCGTAAAATTGCTGGCGCATTGAAAAAGCAGATTAAGATACGTAGTACTCCTTCATTTAGAAAAGATCCTGAAGAAACAAAACAGTTTATTCAGAAAGTTGTTCCTGAAGATGCAGGCGTGAATGGAATTTATTTTAATCCGCTCTTTGGGGAAGTAAATGTTGAAGCAATGAAGCCAGGTCTTGTTATTGGTAAAGGCGGTGAAACTTTAAAAAAAATAATTAAAAGTACTGGGTGGGTTGTTAATGTTTTAAGGATACCTACTATGGAATCTTCTACAATAACTGGTGTCCGGAAAAGTTTGCTTAAGGAAGCAGATGAACGTAAAAAGTTTTTAAATAAACTTGGAAGCAGGATTTTAAGGTCTTATGAGGAACCCTCTACTTGGGTTAAAGTGTCTGCGCTTGGTGGTGCCAGGGAAGTTGGCCGTTCATGTTTCTTTGTTGAAACTTCAAACAGTAAAATTTTATTGGACTGTGGTATTAATCCTGACACTTCGGATAAACATCGTTCATTTCCTGCACTGAATGAAATGGGTTGTTCTTTATCTGAGCTGGATGCAGTTGTATTGAGCCATGCACATCTTGATCATTCTGGATTCATACCTTATTTGTATGCTTATGGTTATGAAGGGCCTTTATATTGTACTCATCCAACCAGGGATTTATCTGTCATGTTGCAGATGGATTATCTTAATTTGGTAAATAAGTCAAATTCGGTAGTGCCTTACAGTGTTAAGGATATTCATAACGAGCTTTTGCACACTATTCCTTTGGATTTTGGTGAGGTAGTTGATATTACTCCTGAAATTAAATTGACATTATATAATGCCGGGCACATTCTTGGGAGTGCTATAACTCATTTGCATATCAATAACGGTCTGCATAATTTGGTTTATACTGGCGATTTGAAGTTTGGGTTTACACAATTGTTTGATCCTGCACATGTTCAATTTCCTAGGGCTGAAACATTAATCATGGAATCAACTTACGGTGGCAAAGGGGATATTATGCCTAACCGTAAAGAAACAGAACAAATGATGATGGATGTTGTCAAGAAAACCATTGAACGTGGCGGTAAAGTTTTAGTGCCAGTTTTTGCAGTCGGTCGTTCACAGGAAATAATGTTAGTTTTTGAAAGGTATATGAGGGAAATGGGGCTTGAAGTTCCCGTTTACTTAGACGGTATGATAAGAGAAGCATCAGCTATTCATACTGCTTATCCTGAATATTTAAAACATAATGTTAGAAACAAAATATTATCTGGTCGCAGTCCATTTGAATCAGAAATATTTGAAACTGTTAAAAATAATCGTCAGGAAATTATTGATGGTGATCCCTGTGTAATCCTTGCAACAGCAGGTATGATGTCGGGCGGTCCAGTTTTGGAGTATTTCAAACAATTGGCATCTGATGAAAAGAATTCAATCGTTTTTGTAGGTTACCAGTCGCCGTTGTCTCTAGGTCGCAAGATTCAAAGAGGTTCATTAAATGAAGTACCCTTGCCAACTCCTAACGGCAAAACTGATATTGTTAATGTTAACATGGAGATATTTACTGTTGACGGGTTTTCAGGCCATTCTGACAGAAGACAGTTGTTGGCTTACGTAAAGAACCTTGAACCTAAACCTAAACGGGTTATTCTTTGTCATGGTGAAGATAAAAAGGTTAATAATCTTGCATCAACAATTAATAAAATGTTTAAGATTAAAACCGACTCGCCAATGGTGCTGGACACTTTGAGGTTGAAATAAATTGACACTTTGAGGTTGAGATAGATGGGCATTTTGAGGTTGAAATAAATTGATAAAATGTGAATTGTTTGCAATTAGGGTGATGGTATGAAAGTTGATAAATCTAATTTTGAGGAATGGTATTCCCAGGTTACTACTGACCTGGTTGACATGAGGTTTCCTGTTAAAGGTATGATTACCTGGAAACCTTACGGATTTAAAATGTTGAAATTAATGATTGATGTTACTTCTAAAAAGCTTGATAATTATGGGCATGAAGAGACGTATTTTCCTATGCTTATTTCCGAAAGCATTTTTGGACAGGAAAAGGATTTCCTTCACGGGTTTAAAGGAGAATCCTATGTGATAACTCATGCAGGGGATAAGGAATTGGCTGAAAAATTAATTCTCAGGCCAACATCTGAAACTGTAATGTATGAAATGTTTAAGTTATGGGTGCAGGGACTTAAGGATTTGCCTATAAAGATTTATCAGACAGTTAACATTTTCCGTTATGAAACTAAAATGACCAAGCCGATGCTTCGTGTTAGGGAGATTGTTAAGTTTCAGGAAGCACACACTGTACATGCTACTGCAGAACAGGCTGAAGAGAATCTGGTACAAACCCTGAAAATGTATGAGGAAATCATGGGTGAGTTTGGGTTGCCTTATAAAATTCTTAAAACACCTTCATGGGATACATTTGCAGGCGCAGAATATAATTATGATTTTATTAGTTTGATGCCCGACGGTAAAGCTGTAGAATTGTGTTCAGTTATTAATCTTGGAACCAAGTTTTCCAAGGCGTTTGGGATAACTTATATGGATAGCGACGGTCTTCAGAAACCAGTGCATCAAACATGTTACGGTCATTCTGAACGGATTCTTGGCAGTTTAATTAGTGTGCATGGTGATGATAATGGTATGGTGTTGCCTTTGACGGTTACGCCTTTCCATGTTGCAATTTTTGCAATTAAAGATGATAGTCAGGTTATTGCAAAGGTTAATGAAATTAATGAACAGTGCATCCAACTTAATTTGCGGGTTAAAATTGATACTGATTTTAATCAGACGATCGGTGAACGGTTTTATAATCTGGAAAAGCTTGGCGTTCCTTTACGGATAGAAGTTGGGCCAAGGGAATTGGAAAAAGGATTGATATCAGTTTTCAGAAGGGATACTAAAGAAAAGATTAATGTTGCACATTCCCAATTACTGGATTCTCTTACTGATTTACTGCAAAAATATACTGATAATATTAACAAATGTGCATTGGTTGAATTTAATTCCAAAACAAAGCAGTTTGATGATATTAAAAAGTTACAGGATTATTATTCGCAGAACCGCGGGTTGGTTGCATTGCCGTGGTGTGGTGATGACCCGTGTGGTAAAAAAGTTGAGGATGACGTTGGCATTCCTACGTTGGGTTATGAAAATATTAATTCTGATAAAGATAAAAAATGTGCCTGCGGAAAACCTGCAAAGTACTGGATGTATTTTGGTAGGACTTATTAATTTTTTTATTTTATATTTATTTATATTTTAAAAATAACATGGTTTTAAATAAATAACATGGCGAGACAATGGCGAGACAATGGCGAGACAAATGAACGTATTAGGTATTGAATCAACTGCCCATACTTTTGGGATTGGGCATTTCAATGGTGAACAGGTTATTCATTTTAATGATACTTTTGTGCCCCCTAAAGGTCAAGGTTTTTTGCCTAGGGATTTGGGTAGTCATCATTCTGAAGTTGCCCCTATATTATTTGATAAATTTCTAAATAAAATAGATATGGAAAAGGTTAATGCAATTGCATATTCGAAAGGGCCTGGCATTGGTCAGGCATTGCAGGTCGGCACAGTATTTGCAAGGTATTTACATTTGAAATATGGTTTGCCTGTTTATGGAATTAATCATTGCATGGCGCATCTTGAGATTGCAAGGTATGAAAATACAAAGAATGATCATTTAAGCAATCCTTTATTTGTATATGTTTCCGGGGGAAATACTCAGATAATTTCACGTGAAATTATTAAAGGTAGGGTTTGTTATCGGGTAATGGGCGAAACTTTGGACATGGGGCTTGGTAATGCGTTTGACGTGTTTTCTCGTGAAATCGGTGTGTCCAATGGTGCAGAACTTGAAAAAATTGCACTGGGTAATTATATAGATTTGCCGTATTCTGTAAAAGGTATGAATTTGAATTTTTCAGGATTATTAACAGCTTCGTGCAAGGCATTGGATAAAAATTCAAAAAATGATGTTGCATATACTTTTATGCATAATGCATTTGCGATGGTTTCAGAAGCAGTTGAAAGAGCGTTATGTCTAAGCAGTAAAGATTCTATTGTGGTTGTTGGGGGCGTAGCGAAAAATAAAATGTTTAAACACATGATTAGTACTATTGCAAGTGAACATAATGTTAGTTTCATTTCTCCTATGGATGAATATAATGGAGATAATGCTGGCATGATTGCATATGCTGGTAGTTTGGTGTGTAAAAAGAATAAACCTTTAAAATTGTCTGAGATTGTACTGGATCCTTACTGGAGAATTGATGATGTTTGTTGGTAAAGTGTTGATGTTGGGCATTGAATTTGATTTGTAAAATGTTAGTGTTTGTTGGTAAAAGTAATATTATATGTCTGAAAAATAGGTGCTATGACTTAATAATATGTTAGTATTGTAATAAGGAATAGTAAATAACTAGTATAACTAGTAATAATGAGTAATAAATGAATAGTTGGTGATAATTTGAAACTTAATGATAAACAAAGAGAATATCTTAAAACCCCTTTTTCTAAACCTATTAGGGATGATTATATGCTTTTATCAAAATTAAATAATTATCAGTATAATGGTTACAAGTTTATTGTTATTGGTGATTATTCTGTTGAATTTTTTATTAAAAATGGTTTGCCTATATATGTTGGAGTAGTTGATTTTAAGACTGAACGCAAACCAATTTCATTTATGTCCAAACGTTTGATTAAAGATTTTATGAAAGGGTATCGTTGTGTTGAATTGAAAAATCCGTTAGGGCAGTTTACAACTGCATCTGTGGATTTGGTCAAGCAATGGGTAAGTAAACAGGATAAATTGTTTATAGAAGTTACGGGTGAGGAAGATATTGTAGCATTGCCCTTTATCCTATTAGCATCTAATGATTATTGTGTGGTTTATGGGTTGCGTGATCAAGGTATGATCATTAAAAAATTATCTCGGGATTTTCAAAGAAAAGTGAAGAATGATTTGAATTTAGTGATTTGATTTTTTCGCAATCCTTTTAAAGCCTTTTAGAGATAAATATATTTTTAAAAGATTATAGGTGATGTTCATGGTAAAGTTTCCAGAAGCAGAAGCAGAATTTACAAAAGTTAAGATTTGTCTTAAATGTAAGGCGAGGAATCCTAAAGCTGTAAAAAAATGCAGGAAATGCGGTTATACAAATTTTAGACCTAAGAAGAAGGATACTAAGAAGAAGGCTTAAGTTATGTTTAATAACTATGGCCTGATTAAGATAATCAAATGATAACTACAAATGATAAACAAATTAAAAATGAAAATAAATAACATGCTCCTAAATTAATGGAGTGCCGAGGTAGCTCAGTTGGTTAGAGTGCCAGACTCATAAATTTTTATGAGTGATGAGCGTAATGCAATGATTAAAAAGGCACTCATTGGGGAATCTGGAAGTCGGGGGTTCAAGTCAGAACTCTTATGACTTTAGTGTTCTGTGAAAATCCCCCCCTCGGCATACATTTTTTCATTATGTTTCTTAGTTTTATTATCTTCATTATTTTCATTGATTTTTCATTGATTTTTCATTATTTTTACTATTTTTATTAGTTTTGTTGATTATATGTCGTTTTTTCGTTATTTGTCGAACATTATTTTTACATTTAGGTATTTTCCATAATCATTTTTGTCTTTTTCATGTAAGTTTTAACTATGGCTTTTATATAGTCCTTTAGGTATGATTGTATTGGTGATACTATGGTGAAGAATAAATTTTCTGGAGTCATAACTCATTACATAAATTTAATTAAAATCATTGAAAGTGATCCCATTTTATCTAATCAGGAAAAAACTATTATGAAAACAAATGCTTTGGAAAAAGCAGATTTGGAGATTTTGACACTTTTATCGTCAAGGTCTCGAGAGATTTAATATTTTTACCATTTTTTCATTTTATTTTTTCGTTTTTGTAAAATATTGTGGAATAATGTTTATATATGTCCGGTGTTATATTATATACTCATTAGGAGGGGGTTTAATGAAAAATAAATTAGTGAATATTGTTGAACATTATTCAAAACTAATTGAAGATATAGAAACAAGTGAGTTAAATAATGATGATAAATTTAATCAGAAAAAAATCGTTCTCCAAAATGCTGATGAGAAAATATTAAGTTTATTAAATAAACCTATCTCTAAGAAATAATTATTTTTCCTCATTTTTTATATTTATTACATATGTTTGGTAGTTAGTGTCTTTATTGTAAAATTGTAGAACTAAATTAATATAAATTACTTTCTTTATATTTATATGGGTGTCATCGTAAAAGATTGGGGATCATGATTTTCGATCCCCCTTCTTCTTTTTTTGGTTTGTATTTTTCTGTTTATTTTTGTTTTATTTATTAATATTGATGTAAATGACCTGTTTCAAAAGCTATTTAAATAGTTTGTGATTTATTTAACTTATGAAATGGTTCTTAACGATAATTGTTATAGGTTTAATTACCATAGGTTTAGTTACTTTATTTTGGCAGAATAATTTGTTGTTGTTTATTTTATTGGGTTTAATAGCTTTAATATTATTATGGAATAAAAAGTCAAAACAGTTTACTAAGCTTTTTGTATTTTGTGCTGTATTAGGTACAGTTGCCGAGGTCGTTGCTATTCATATGGGGGTTTGGCAGTATAACAATGTAGATTTCTTAAAAATTCCGTTTTGGTTGGTTATCCTTTGGGGCATAGCTTCAATTTATATTGTTGAAATTTATTTATTCTTTGGAAGAAAAAAGTAATTTGACTTTTTCCTTGTCCATAGAGTTTATGAATGGGATTAATCTTGGTCCTTTATCCTTTCCTGTTATGCATTGATAAGCGCCTTTAAAGAAGTCGCCGAGCTTGATCTGGTTATCTTTGCAAATTTCTTTTATTGCTTTAACCTGTTCATCTTCGTTTTTGTCCAATTCATGTGTAAACAGTTCTAACGCCTGCTTTACATTATTCTCAAGTTTTTCTTTAACCTTAGTATTTTCTTCTTTGGTGAGCATAATTAGTTTATAACTCTCGTCAGCATAACTTTCAATCCAGTTTTTGGATAGTTGTAACCTTCTCCTTGCAAATTCTTCATTTTTATTATTAACATGTCCCAGTTCTCTTAATCTTTGAATTGCCGTGTCTTCGTCCAGAATTTGTATTAACGTTGCGCAGAACGCATATGCCGGCTTTTCAATGTATTCCTTTGGTGGTTTCAAGTGCATAGCCATTTCATACATCCTTTTGATACTTTCCTTTTTCTGTTCGCTGTATGGGCTGTTGTCTTTGCCAAAATAAATCTGTTCTGCCTCGTCAAACTCGTCAACTAATCTGTGAATGTGTGCAAGTTCAAAATCCCTTTGCTTTTCCGGTCGTTTAGTATAATAATACAAGAATTGTTTAGGTTCAATTATTTTCATCATGTCCTGGACGATATAAACGTTTCCTTCGCTCGCGCTCATCTTTTTGCCGTCAACTAGAAAGAATTCGTATACAAAAGGTATTGGTGGTTCATGTCCAAATATCTTGCGTGAAATGACTTTACCAGATTTCCATGACCCTTCAGCGTGATCCTTGCCAAATGGTTCATGTGTTGTATTGAACAATGCCCATAATGCTGGCCATTCAAATCGCCATTGAAGTTTACCTTTGCTCCATTCTATCCAGCCGTCGTGACCACAACCTTCAGATTTCTTTTCCTTGATAGCTTTCCCGCCACAAACAAAGTGCACCTTTTTGGTTTCCATGTCTATAGCATCAACGTTTGCCAACCGTCCACACTTTGGGCAGATTGCGTCAAATGGGATATAATTTTCATCTTTGGTCTTTTGAAAACTGCTAATAATTTTGCCTGCGAGTTCTCTTTTTGTAAATGTCATTTCAATGAACTTTTCCATTTTACCTTGGTTGTAAAGATCGTTGAGGGAATAAAGTTGTACTGGGATTTTAAGTTGTTTTAAACCGGACATCCAGACCTTAGTGAAATGTTCTGACCAGCTATTACAACATCCAAAAGGGTCAGGGACGCTAAACAGCGGTTTGCCTAAATGTTCATTAAATTTTTCTTTATCTATTGTATGCCATTTGCCTTCCAGGTCTGTAATTCTAGAGGGTACATTTTTTAACGGGTCGCGATCGTCGGTAGTATGAACAAATTGACATTCATTACCTCTGTCAATGACTCCTAAATAAACAAAATAAGCTCTTACAACATCATTTAGATTACCAATATGTTTGCCACCGCTTGGTGTTTGTTGGCATTTAATGTTTACGATTGTATTTTCCTTTTTTGCACGTTCAATACTTTCTTCTGCAAGTTGGTCTGCCCAAAACATATAATCACCTCTAATGGTTTAATACGTATGCCTATATGCCTCAAAATGAAGCAGAAATCATTTATCGTGAGGTACAGTAAAAGGTTCAATCTTTTTGACTAATACTTTTAATGCCTGTTTAATTTCTGCTTCTTCTTTACAGCCTGCGATAATAATCTTTCCGTTTTTGAAAAGTAAGAATGAACATTTAGGTTTAGGTATCCTCATAATTGCCCCAGGGAACTGTTCAGGTTCATATTCAACTTCCGGAATCTTGGTTGTTATTTTGTAAAGGTCAATCCCTACTTTTAAGTTGCCCGAACTAACAATATTGACAACAGTGTATTTTGGAACATACCTCTTGGGTACTTTGGTTTCTGAGTATGGCCCAATTAATTTAAAAGCAACTCTTAATGCTTCTTTGATTGTGTCTTCGTTTTTTGCACCTGCAACAATGACTTTGCCGTTTTTGAAAACTAACAAAGAAACCCGGGGTTTAGTAAGTTTAATGATCGCTCCAGGGAACTGTTCAGGTTCATATTCTATGTCTTCCATCTTCATTGCAAGTTTGAACAGGTCTAATGTTACGGGGATAGAGCCATAGGATACAATATTTTGAATTTCATACGTAGGTTTAATTTTCATAAGAATCACCTATAAGTTTATATATAACTTTTATAAGTCAATGGTAAGCTTTATAAACTGTTGGCATAAGAAATTATTTATTAGTTTTAATATTAATTTAAGGTATAATTTAAGGTGATAATTATGAAAAGATCTAAAGGTAAGTTGTGTGGCAAAACACGAACAATGGCAAGAGGTATCAAGGTAATTACTGTTAATCAACATTTTAAGACTTTTGAACCCGGTGAGAGTGTATTGCTTAAGTTTAAACCAAAAGATATGTTAAAATATCCACATGCGAGATTTAATAAAAAGCACGGTGTAATTGTCAATAAACAGGGTAATGCTTACAAAGTTAAACTTAAGGATGGCAATAAAATAAAGTATTTGGATATTACACCCATACATTTGGAACGTTCAGTTTCAAAAGCTCCGAAAACTAAAACTGCTAAGGTAAAAACTGAACCTAAAACTAAACCTAAATCCGAGGCGATTAAATGATTGGTGAAGAAGTAATATCTAAACGTAAGGTGTCTGTAGTAGAAACATTAGACTACCTGAATGAACGTAAAAAGATCGGTGCATTATCCTATGAACAACAGACTAGTTATGATTATTGTAAGAAGTTTAGTTATTTGCCCAAAGAGCAGGTTAAAGAACTCATTGCGAAATTGATGGAAAAGGGATTGCCCGAGGATATTGCTGTTAATATTGCAGATGTTTTTCCTGGTCATGAATCTACATTAAGTGTTATTATTTCTAAACATACTGTTGATATTAAAGAAATTCAGGCAATTTTGGATGAATATCGTGAGATTTCTAAAGAGTATAGGCAAACATTAGATATTGAAATCATTGAAGAAAAAGAAGCAAAGGATAATGAAGCCAAGGAAAAAGAAGCCAAGGAAATTGAAGATAAGGCCAAGGCAAGTGAAGTTGAGGATACCGCTGAAGTTGAGGACAAAGAAAAATCTAAGGAAACTGCGGACAAATCTAAGGATAAAATAGTTGAAACTGAAGAAAAGGTTAAAATCAAAACTAAAGCTAAGGCAAAATCTAAAACAAAAAAACAACCTGAATCTGATGAAGCTGAACCGGTTAAGAAACCCAAAAAAGCCAAAAAAGCCAAAAAAGTGAAGAAAGCTAAGGAATAATCTTTTTGTTAAAAAGCAAAAGAATAAAAAACCTGACTTGTTATTAATGATATATAAGGAAACTATAAACTATTGGAAAATAGATAAATATAAATTATAGGTAAAGTAAATAATATAAATATATGAAAAAAATTTATATGGGAATATAAACTATGAGAAAAATAGGATAATGTCTCTGAGAAATAAAATTATATATAGGTGGAAAATATGATGATGGAAGAATATGGTTATGTATTGGACTTTATGCCGGAAGGAAGACATTCGGAAGGGTTAAGGGAACCTATAGCTTATGTTATTGGTGAATCATATTTTACTCCTTTGGAAGTTAGCATTAAACCTGATCTTGATATTAAATTGGAAAGTCGTATAGTTGTTGGGAGAGATGACAGGGAACAGGTTTTAAGGATTAAAAGAAGGGTAGGCTATGATGATCTGACTTCAACTGCGAGAAATACGTTGGAAAGGATAATCTCAGTTATTGTTGAGAAAAATGAACAAAAGTTTGTTGAATTTGTAAACAAATGTGGTCCAATCACTATGCGCCAACACCAGATTGAACTTTTACCTGGCATTGGCAAGAAGCATATGAGAGAAATATTAGATGAGCGTGACATTAAACCGTTTGAAAATTTTGAGGACATGAAGGAAAGGCTGACGCTTTTCCCGGACCCTTTACAGATGTTTTCACACAGGATTTTAATGGAACTTAAAGGCGAAGATAAATATTTCCTGTTTGTTAAACCGTATCATAAGCAGTAAGTTGTTCACCGGATTTTTTTAATTTTTAATTTTCTTTTTTTCTTTGTTCCAACTTCTTATTTTCATATCTCCTTTTGTTGTTAAAAATGGTTAAAAGAAAGGTTTAAATATCCCTCTCCACATACTTTATACTATAAAGGTGATTATTTATGGCTAGAAATGATGGCGACCCCCCAAATGACGAATCTGGTAATTCCAGTGAAGTCACTGATAGACGTTTTGATGAAGAACAACAATTATGGATTATTAGAACTTATTCAGATGAAACCAAATCCAGGATAACAAAAACTGTATTTTTTAATCCTGATAATGTAAAAACAGGAATGAGGGAAATGTATTCAGATGATAGAACCAAGTATACTCATTATTACAATGACGGGTCAATAAGAACAGAAACCATTTATTCTGCAGAAGGCAAAGAAAGATATTTTGACGATGGTATTCTAGAAAGTCGTATTAATTATTCTAATAATGGCAAGAAATATGTAATGCATGAATATTACCCTGGCGGAAATGATAAAACTGATATCCATTATCATGATGACGAAACTGTAAGTTCTATAACTAATTACAATCCTGCCGGCAAAAAACAAAGTAGTATTCGCTATAATGAAGAAGGCAAGAAAACTTCTGAAGATGGATATTATCCAGATGGAACCAGACAAATAGAGACATTTTATAATGATGATGAAACTGTAAACTTCATAAACTATTTTTATCCAAACGGCAAAAAAAGCAAATATGTTTCTTATCATAATGGTGAATCTTTAAGTAGTGAAACAGAGTATAATGAGCAAGAAGAAAAAATCCAGGTTATTAATTATTATGATGATAGGTCTAAATCAGTTGAAAATTATGAGTATACAAGTGAAATGACTATAACAACGACAACAATGTTTAATACTGACGATGAGCAAATCAAGATGGAAGTTGAAACCCGTAAAAATGATGACAATTTTATTGGAGAACTAATTGCAAAACGGGTATATGATAAAGGGGTCTTGACATACAATTTTGTAACTGGTTTGGATACTGGTTCTGTGTCAACTGAGTTTTATTATAAACCTGATAGCAATGTCCCTTCGTTTGTAAAAAGATTTGATGATTTGAATGGAAATGTTAGAAAGTTACAGTTTGATGTTCGTGAAGAAAATAATAATTTCTTTAATAATTTTTTTATAAATGAAAATAATATTCAATATGCTTATTATCATAATAAACAAGGGAAATTGAATAACATTGTAATTAGAACCTATAAACAAGTTGAAGGATCAGAAAAGCCGGTTGTGGTTAAATACGAGGATATTAATATGTCTTCAGGCAAAAAAACAACCCAAGAATATAATGATGATGGCACTAATAAGGGAAGAAAACTGAAAGAGAAATTAACTGCAGAAGCAATTAATGATTTTAAACAAAATTTATATTCTGTGTATGAAGAAGTAAAACCTGAGCTTGAAGCTTTTGCTGACAATCTTTTTATTATTACAAGTAAAAAGGTTGATGTAAGCATTTTGAGTTATGAGGCACATAACAAGGAAACTGAAATTTTTGTTGCTGAACAAAAAAGAAAAGAAACTGTCAAAGTAAATAACACTGAATTGAAAAGGCTTGGGAATGAGTTGGCAGAAATAGTTGCTAAAAGAACTTGGGAAGATTATCCTAACCTGGTTAATAAAATCAAGGAAATTAAGAAAATTGCGGAAATAGGTGTTGAAAACAATTCTAAGCCGGCTAAGAAAATATTAAAGAAACTTGATTGGATATTGTTTGCTATTGATGAACATGAACAAATGGCTGGCGATGTAACATCTATTCCTAAAAATAAACTTAGGGCAGATATTGTTTCTGCTGTTGAGAAGATTCCTACTTACATTGATAAAGTTGTAACTAAATCTGAAGATACAAGAACTACTGGGGAGAAATTAATGCAGTTTATGAAACAACCCAGAACCTTTAGAAAACGTAAACCAGTGGACACATTTGAGGAAGTAAATAAAGAAGTAAATGAAGAAGTAGTATTACCTGTAGGTGATGCAGTTGTTGCTGCAGTTGTTGGTGCAGTACCTGTAGAAGCACCTGTTGATACAGTATCTGACCCTATAGCTGAAGTAGTAGAACCTGTAGATAAAACTCCCGTAGAACCAACAAAACCAAGTGATAAAACACCTATTATTATTGCTGTTCCTGAAACTGATATCGAGCTTGCTTCTATTTTAAGTGCAGAAGATGGTTTGGAAAAGTATGATCTTTTACAGCAATGGGTTGAAAGGAAATATCTTTTGGCAACCACTCTTAATGACGTTGAACGAAAGTTGAATGAAACACTTAGGTTGAACGATGCAAACTATGCAGATTTACTTTTGGAAAATTTAAATGACACTAAACAAATGCTTGATTCTGAAGATGCAAGTATCTTTGAAGATAGAATAAAAGATCTGATTAAATCTGTTAATGGTAAAAAGGAAAAGGAATTGTCTTCATCTAACGCTACAGATCTATTTAATTATGAAATAAAATTATTTGACGACCTAGTTGGTTCAATACGAAAAAGTAAAATCGAAAATGCTGAAAATATTTTATTGTATTTCAAGGGTCAAATTGAAACAATATACAATGATATAAATGATTTGGGTGCATATACTGAAGAAAAAGTAGATGGTAAAGAAAAAGTAGAAAAAATTGCAGAGGTTTATATTGACCAAACAAAATTAGATAAATTGTCAACAGTTGTCATTAAAACATGCGGTTTGATAAATAATATGCATCTTAATTCCAAATCTGTAAAGGGATATCAGAAACTTATTGACAACATTCTTCAATGCAAGATTAGTTTGAATGATCTGCCTCCCACTAATACAAATGGAATTAAGAAAGAAACCTTGAAAATGGTTAATTTATTGAAAACTGCCGCCGGTGAAAAGAAAATTAAACCTGTTAAACCTAAAAAAGAAAAAAATAAGAACGCTGAAAAAGCAGAAAAACTTGAAGTTGAAGTTGTATTTAATTCAAATGAATTTGAAGTTTTCAGTAAGTTTGCTGACCTTTTGGTTGCAAAGGAAAAGCTCAAAAAATCAAAGTATGACAAAGAAGTGCTTGCAAAAGAGCAGGACATTAAGAAGGAATTTACAGCAGTTTTGGATGGAAAAGTAAGTAGTTTAGATTCAGACCATAAAAATGCAGTTATGTCAAAAGCGTTTAAGTATGTAGCACTGGAAATGAACGAAAAGAGAAATCAGGATAACCGATTATTGTATGGGATTGGCAGAAAATTAAGGACTGTCCCAGGGATTGCAATTACTATTGCAGTTGGAATAGCAGGTGTTGCACTTGCTCCTGTTTCTGTTGGCGCTTCAGTTGGGTTGCTTAGTGTTTATGCACTTGCAAGAGGAGTATCAACTTATATGGGTGTTAACGGTATCATGACTGCTGTCCATAGGGGAATAAGACAAAAAACAGGCGACGTAACCAAAAGGTTGGGCGCGTCTATCATGTATGGTGTTGATAACAAAGGCGTTAATCAAAACATTGGAAAAAACGTGTCCCTTGTAACTGGCGCAATAAACAGTGCTGTTGAAGATGTAGTTGATAAAACAGTGGATGCTGTTGGAGATGCAGTTGATAAAACATCGGGCGTTGTTGGAGATGCAGTTGATAAAACAGTGGATGTTGTTGAAGACACTGCAATTAACGTTGAAAACATTGTTAATGGAATTACTGATTACGCAACCAAGTTTAGAAATTATAAGATCATCAGGCATAGTGTTGGTGCAGTTGCCGGAATTGCAGCAATATTTTCCGCAAATACATCAGCGAATAATGTCTTTGATTATGCTAAGGATGTAATTGAAAAAGGCCCGATCCAGGCTACAAAAGATGTAATCGTTGAGGGAGTCCACAACTGGTCATTATTCTTTAAGAAGATGTTTGGCAAAGCAGAAGTTCCCTCAGTTGCTAACGCGGACAGTTTAATTGTTAATGATTCAATACATCAAGGCAATATAATTGCTGTATCTAAAGAAGGTTTAGATGTAGCTTCAAAGGGAAGTTTAGATGTAGCTCCAAAGGGAAGTTTAGATGTAGCTCCAAAGGGAAGTTTAGATGTAGTTCCAAAGGGAAGTTTAGATGTAGCTTCAAATGGAAGTTTAGATGTAGCTTCAAATGGAAGTTTGGGTGTAGTGTCAGATACTCCTGGAATAGTGCCTAACGAAACTATAACTCCTAGTTCATCTAATGATTCCTTACTTGCACGGGCAAAGGAGTCTTTAATGCAAAAGTTCTTCCCAGATTCCGATGCATCAGTTGGGAATGTCAATGATATAATTATTTCAGGGGATCCAGTTGTTGCACCTAATTCAGTTGTTGTATCTACTCCAGTTGTTACACCTACTCCAGTTCCAGTTGTTGCACCTAATTCAGTTGTTGTATCTACTCCAGTTGTTGCACCTACTCCAGTTCCAGTTGTTGCACCTGTTGATACTCCTCTTACAAATGTTCCAACTAGCGCAGATTCAGTTACACAGGTACAGACCAGTATGTTAAAAAAAGTGTTTGATAAACCTGCCCCTGGTTCTACAGTTGTTACAGGTGACTTAGGATTGTCGCAGATAGTTTTGGGTGACTCTCCTTTAGGTGATTCTGCAAATATTTTGGATACAACTGGATTGACAGGTGCACAATTAGGTGATACATTATCTGATTCAAGTTTAGTTACAGGTTCAATTGATACACTGCATACTGATACTATTACAAACATTGATTCAGGTTCATTTGTGAGTGATGTTGATACCATTATCCCTGCTGATACTATTGCAGGCCTTGATAGTCCTACACCTTTAGACACTACTATTCCTGTGAAGGGAGCAGTTGATGTGTTTAATGGAGATAGTGGTGTTGTAAATGTTGTTATGCCTACTGCTACGGCTCAAGTGCTAGAATTTACTGCACATGAAGGCGATGGCATTTGGGATTTATCAGATCGTGCTTTGAAGTTCCATTTTGGTGAAGCTTACACCAATCTTTCTGCTGGCGACCAAAACCTTTTGACTGACCGTCTTAAAGATGTGTTTGTTGACAATCCTGGGCTAATTGGCCTGGATACTACTGAAATTTATACTTCTCCAAATCTGGATGGGATAGGTCTTAGGTTACATGCAGTTGCAGAAAAACTTGTGGACAAAGAAATGATTGACCAGGCGCTTGGTATATTCAAAAATAAGCTTGGTAATACTGCAAAAGTTGCAGGTAATCTTTCCAAGGTAACCAAGGTAAAGATGGGCGCTTAATTTTTTCTTTTTTATTTATTGTTATTTACTTTTATTTACTTTATCCTTATTTTTATCTTCTATGTTTCATTTAGTTTTTATTTTATTTTCTATTTTATTTTCTATTTTATTTTCTATTTTATTTTCTATTTTTCATTTTATTTTGTTCAATTTATTTTTTTACTTATTTCTGTTTATTGGTTTTTGTCTTTCCGCAATCAATAAAAACTAATGTAACTATTTATTTATTATGCAAAAGAAGAAATCAATGGGTCAGATTTTCGCAACTGATAATTTGGCAAATCTTATAATTAAATATATTACTTCTAAAGTTGACATTAAAGATAGTACAATAATTGAAATCGGTCCCGGGGATGGTAAACTTACAGAAAAATTATTGGAATGCCATCCAAAGAAACTCATTGCAATTGAAAAGGATTTTGAATATTCACAGTTTGTTAAGAACCGGTTCATAACTAATAACAATTTTGAAAGTATTAATGAGGACGTTTTGGAATTTGCTCCAGAACAGGAAAAAATCAAAGTTGATTATGTTATTGGGAACTTGCCTTATAATCTATCTTCATCAATTTTGGAGCATGTTAGAGATTGGGAATTTGATTCTGCTTTTTTTATGTTGCAAAAAGAATTTGCACAGCGTATGGTTGCAACACCTGGCAACAATTTTTCCAGGTTGTCTGCTATGACACAATACTTTTTTGATGTTAAACTTTTGAAAGTTGTATCACACAAGATGTTTATACCAAGACCAAAAGTTGATTCAGCTCTTGTTTATTTGAAAAAGGTTAATGCTAAGAGTTTAACTGAACAAGAGGAAATTTGTATTAGGAAATTGTATGTTCACCGTAAACAAAAACTGAAGAACGCGATTCAACATAGTTTTAAGGAATTGGATAATGAGAGTTTAAAGGAATCTGATAAGATTTTACAACATCTTAATGAAAAATATACGGATGAATTGAACAGTAAACTGTTTTTATTATCTGGGTCTAAGGTTATTAATATCTGTAAAGAAATTTGTTCAATAATAGATTTGCAAGATTAAATAGATTTACAAGATTGAATTGATTTACAAGAGTAAATAGATTTGCAAGATAGTTAGTTACTGGATTGATTAGCAGTAATAATTGATTTTATTTGGCTTTAATATTTGGCTTTAATATTTGGCTTTAATAGTAATGTACTTTATAGGAGGGTGTGTATTGGTTTGACCAGATTATGACACAATACTTATAAAGGCTTTGTATTGTATTGTATGGTAGAATGTCATTCTAAAATGGAGGTAATTTCATGAAATCTAACCGTGGAAATAAAAGTACTATTTGTGGTGAGCAAACAGGTTCATCTGATACTAATTCAAATTTACATAAAACAAATTTAACTAATTTTTCTGGACGGAAGTCTATCCGTGCATTTCATGGGCGTGCAATTAAACCTGTTGTTGCAGTTGTAGTTGCTACTATTATCGGCGCTTGTGTGTTAATTTTATCTGCATGTTCAAAGTCAATGGGTCCAAAAGAACCTGCTGACAACGGCGTAACATTGAATGTATCTCCTGACACTGTAAAAGTTCCAAGTGCATTTGTTTTAAATAGTTTAGTTACAAATCCTGATGGTCGTATACAATTGGATGACCGACAACTTTTAGTTATATTATCACAAGGTGGGCATGCAATTGCTGAGACAACCTTGGTGCCAGATTCTACAAACACAATTATTTTAAAACCAGAGATTGTTGGTAATGGCGATATTAAATGTCGTGTTGCATTGTCTAATATTTATGAGGGCGTTTTTGAAGCTGAAGATTCAGCAACTATTGTGAACGAAACTGGCGGATGGACATTAAAACCTATTTCACATGTATCCGAAGGGTTCGTTGATACTGTTATGATTCATGTTGCTGACAGCACAGTAGACAGCACAGCACTTGAGACAGTAACTTTGACTGTTGTTGGAATGGATGATGACAATGTTCGTTTCAAGATTACAAGTATTGATTTTGAGGGCAATGAACATATCTTGAATGATGTTATAATTTCACAGGATGAAGCAAGGTTTGAAGCTGTACCTGTTGCAGGCCCGTTCTCTGATGGAAGGACTTTATACATTTTAGGGCCGGTAATTAATCTTGATGGAACGACATCTTTTCAAGTTGTTTTATTTTAAATAATTAAAATTCAGAAATGATGATTAAGAGGGATTATGTATGATATATAAAAATGTAAATTTACCAAATCTGTTGCCAATCTTCCTGATTGGGGTTTTAGTATTAGGTATCGGCATGTTAAACTTGGCAGTTGTGCCTATGCAACCGTTTAACGAAAAGATTACTGCGAAAGCTGATGTTGGCGATACTGTTAGTATTCATGATTATATAAAAACTTCAGACGATTCTGAAGACGACAGTGATATTGATTACAGTCCCCAGATAAATAAGCCTGTAGCTGTAGCAATAAACCCTCATACGCTTATTAAGAATGATTATTCAAAATATTCTTACAAACCGACAGATTCTGTGCCTAAACCTGTTACCTCTACCGGTACAGTTATCAAGCCACAGTTTTCCGTTGATAAAGATGCTTATCCTGTTAAGGTTCCTGCAATTGTTTCCCCAGTTGATTTGAATGATACTGAATGTTCTGAAGAGCCGGAAATTAATGTACATATTGCTCCAAGTTATGTTCAGGCAGGTGAAGATTTTTATGTTTACATTTATGTTCATAATTCCAACCCTCTGGATTGTGAACCTATTGAATATTCATACTCTTTGGATTTACCATCCAGATGGAGTTATGAAACTGAATCGTCCTCTTCAAATGTTATTGTGTCTTCTGGTTTAACGTCCACTATAATTGCCAGAGTTACACCTGAAAATATTTCTGGGAATTATGATTTTGATTTAATTGTTGAATATGATGGTGAAGAATACACTGATGAATTAACAGTTACTATTGATACTCGTGAACTTTCAGATATTGATTTACAACCTGATCATGTTGACGTTTTAATCGGCGAAGAAATTAATTTTGAAGTTATCGGTTACGATTCATTTGGTAATCTGATAAACATTACTTCTGACATTTGCGAATGGGAAACTACAACTGGCGATATTGATAACGGTGTTTTAACTGTTAACGAGTTTGTTAATGGTGAAGTTACAGTTAACTGCAGTGGTCATTCTGATGTTTCAACAGTTAATGTTACAGGTTGTTTAAGTTATGAACCTACTATTACTGTTAATGCTCCGATTATTGTACCTCAACTTGAAACTTTTGTAATTAATGTTACTATATATAATAATGATAATGTATTGTGCGGTTGCACTAACTATTCAATTGACACAAGCCATGAATGGCATAGTTTGATTGGTGATGATCATGTTACTTTGGAAATATGTCCAAACGAAACTGCTGATTTGACTTTAGAGTTTACTGCACCTTTGGAATCTGGCGAATATGATTACATTATCAACGTTTCAAATGTTGATGACAATTCAATTTATACTGATTATTCAAACACTTTGGTTGTAAGCAGTTCACCTGAATTATTCTTGACTGCATCAGATAATGATGTTTATTCTGGTGAATATGTTGATTTGTATTACATTTTACAGGATTATGAAGGTAATATGTATGAAGGCGATACTGTTGAATGGACTGTTCTTAACGGTACAGTTGACGGTGATGTTTACATTCCCTCAGAATATAGTTGCAATGATACAGTTACACTTAATATTACAAAGAATGGTTTTGAATATATTAAACAAGTTAACATTAGTGTTACTAAAATTGACCGTGTTGAAATTATGCCTGCAAACACAACAGTTGGTGCTGGCAGTGTTATAGGTTATATATACAGGTTATACAGTGATTTGGATGAAGTAATTATTCCTGAAGATGATTGGTT
This sequence comes from Microcaldota archaeon, assembly GCA_964404695.1. GTDB lineage: Archaea > Micrarchaeota > Micrarchaeia > Anstonellales > JAGGVH01 > JAGGVH01. The sequence continues at coordinate 27,112 of CAYOKY010000001.1, forward strand.
TGCAATGTTTGATTCTCCTGCCGGTAGATTTAGTGGCAGTCAATTAAGAGCAGAAAACTTAGGTGAACATTATGTTCATGTTATGTTCTGTGCAAACGATCTTAGACCTTTGGAATTGAGAAGGGCAATGCCTGGTAGTGAATCAATGCCAATTTGCAATGGTAGGATTATTGATGGTTATACTAATGTAATAGTTAGTACTGGTACTATTGCAACTTTAAGAATTGAACCAAACACTGCGGACGTAGGTCCTGACGGTGAATTGTTTACTGCTTACGGTACCAACAGTATGGGTGTTGAAGTTATATTCGTTGCAGACTGGACAGTTGCAGATCCTTATGTTGTCTTTACAACTCCCAATTCTACTATCAATGCAACAGCTTTAGGGTTTGAAGGCCCAACAGTTTTGACTGCTGATGTAGGTGGTGTTACAGCTGACGCTAATATTAATGTTGACGGTTTAGCTCCAAGGATTGATTATCTTAATCCTACTCCTGAAGAAGGTTTGATATATGCAAACCCAATAACTTTCAACGTTAGTGTTGATGATGCAAACCTTGTAAATGTTTATTTTGTTGTTGACGGCGTTGAATACGATGCAACTGTTGTCAGTGGTTATTCAAGTTACAGTTTAGACCTTACAAGTGGCATACATGAGTTAATAGTTTATGCAGTTGACTCGTTTGGCAACAGGGCAGAATTGCCTGCAAAAGTGTTTGCAGTAATTGGTGATTCTCTCACTACAATTGTTGAAGATCCTGTTAATGAATCTTATATAACAACTACTGAAACTGTAAATTTTGTTATTGAAGATTTGAATGGATTAAATGAAATGAATTATTATGTTGATGGTATTTTGACAACTGAGCCGTTGATGGGCAATGACTATGAATTGAACATAACTTTGGACACTGTTGGTGACCACGTTATTGAAATAACAGTCTTGGATGAATTGGGCATTTCAACAACATTTGTTTACATTTACCATGTTGAGCTTGCACCTGTCATTATTTTAGATGAACCTTTGGATGGTAGGTTATTGTTTGATGATACTGTTGGCATGGTTTCAGATGACATAGTTTTCAATGTTTATGATTCTGATGGTGACATTTTAGGAATCCCACAATATTCTTTTGATAATGTTACATGGTACTATTTCATGGGCATGACTGCTCCAGAATTCTGGCAGTTGCAAGGTTCAGACCTTGACCCAGTTTCACCTGGTGATGTTATAACTATTTACGTAAGCGCACAGGATGATGATCATCACTGGACTTATGAATCATTTGAGTTTGTAATCGTTGAGGGTGATGCGCACGTTGATATGTTGCCAATTTGTGGCAGTGAACTTATTGAAACCGATGTCATTACTATTGATGTAATCCCTGGCACTTTAATTGTTGACAATATTGGGTGGGATTATGAAATTGGTTACTTAACTGATTTCCCGATTACTGCAGAATTGTATACTGTTCCGATTAATGTTGATACAATTTTCTTTGATGAGAATGTTGAAGGCAACATTACATTAGGTGTAAGATGGTCTGAAAGTCACGGGTTTGACATGACTTGGTATGATTCATTCTGTAATTATAATATTAATCACAAGCCAAACATAAATTTGACTTCACATGTAAATGGATCTAATATCTATGGTTCAACTGTCTTAGATTTTAATATTTTGGATTATGACGGCATTGATTATGTTACATTTACATGGGACGGCATTTACGAGATTGTTGCTCCAGCACCTTATGATGTTCCTGTTGACTCAAGAATCATGGATGAAATTGGTGAACATAACTTAACAGTTTATGTGGTTGACGCTAGTGGTCTTGCTAGAGAGAACAACAAATATTATGTATTTGATATTGTTCAGGGTCCAGGCATAATTTGGTCTAATGAAGGCAATGCTACAATACTTATGGATGGCGATAACAATTTAGTAATTGCAGATGAAAATTTGGTTTTCAATATAACTTCAGATTATGGCCTTGCAGTTTTAACATACCAGTTTGATAGTGGTCCAGTTAACAATTTATTGCCTTTGGAATCTGGTGAACATACAATTACTATCCCTGCAGATTATGGTGAAACTAACATTACAATCTATGCTGGGGATGAGTACGGTTATAGTCACGAGGAAACTTATGATTTGATAATTGAACGTTATCCAAAAATTGTTTCAACTAATCCTGCAAACGGTTTTTCAGTTGCTGGGTTGTATGACATAATCTTTGACATTGAGGACAATGATGATGTTATTGGTGAATATTACTGGAATGGTGACGAAAGGTCAAGAGAAGTAATGTATGATGAATCTCCAGATTACTTTGTATCAACTTACAGGGCTCATCCTGACATGAATACATTGTACGTTGAGATTTGTGATGCAGATTATTACGATGTGCTTTGTATTGAACAAAACTATACTTTCATGGGCGAGCTTAATGCGCCTTGGTTTACTGTCAACACTACAAATGAATCGGTAATTGGTGTTGATGAAGTTATCAATGTTTCAAGCTATGATTCAGTTGGATTGGCATTCTTAAACTATACGTGCAACTTAACTGATTACTCTATCGCATTAAGTGGCAATGAATCAAATGACAGTTTAGAATGTTCATGGATTGAAGGCGAAAACATTGTTGACATTACTGTTGAAGACAGTGATGGTGTGACTGCAAGTGACACTTATGTGTTCTATTATGACAACGAGGCACCGCAGATTGTAATGGATTCACCCGTATATACTGATGGTATGACTATCTTGAATGGTGACTGGTTGAACTTTAGCATAACTGATACCACAACTGTTACTGTAGTATACTGGTGGGATTTGGATTCAAATATTTCTTTAGCAGATCCTTATGACTTTACAGCACCTAACAATCCTGGTGAACACACACTCCATGTTAATGCTAGTGACGGAAGCTTATGGAATCATAAAGAATATAACTTTGTCATAAACGGTTTGCCTAGTTTGCCTGGCAATATGACTGGTAGAGTTGTAGATACTGAAGGCGATGGTATAAATGCTTCAACTGTAATTTTAATCTATTCAAATGGTACTGTTGCAGGTACAAATATGACCAATGATACTGGCTACTACCTATTCAATAGTTTTGATGCTGGGGCATATAGAGTTAATGCTTCAAAAGATGGCTATAAAGATAATTCAATGGCTTGGTTTATGATTGTTTCTGGTGAAGAAATGCCTGCTGATGATGATATTGAATTAGAACAATATGGTATAATTAAGGTGTATGTAAGGAATATTACTAATCCTTCAATTCCTATTGATGCAGATGGAGCAGTTGTTGAATTATGGGATTTTGATGCAGATCCTGCTATTAATAGTTCATTATATTTTTGTACTACGAATTCAACTGGCAGATGTGAATTTGCTAACGTAGAAGCAGGTGGTTATAAAATTAATGCTTCACTTGGTACTTTAAATAGTACTTTCACTCCGTTTACTGTTGATATCGGCGAAATAGAATCTCGTACTGTATTGATTAATTAGGTGATTAATATGAATATGAAAAATGTATTAATGTTTTTTGTTTCGTTGTTAGTATTCAGCGGACTATTATTTTCTGGTTCATTTTTTGGTAAGGTCGTTGATGATGACGGAGCAGCTTTGGAAAATGTTCAAGTTAGTGCTATTAATGGCACTGTTCCTCCTTCAACTAATTATACTGATTCCTCTGGGGAATTTATTATTAATGATCTCGTTACATCTGACTATTTTTTTGAGTTTTATTATAATGTTGATTATCATACTTTTACAACGTCAACATTTACTTTAAATATTGCCGATAATATTAATTATACTATTCTTAATGCAGGACCTATAGTTTTAGATAAAAAAGATGAACCTTCTCCTGGTCCCAGTCCTTCTGGTGATGGTAAATTTTTTGGTAAAGTTCTTAATAAAAGTAATACAACCATTAATATTTCGGGGGCAGATTTATCATTATATAATGATGATGGAGATTTAATTGCATCAAACACTTCTGACGTAGATGGAAATTATATTTTGAAGTTTAGTGATGATGATGATTATATCATTAGTGTTTCCGCAGACAATTTTATGGGTGATACATTTAATTTTGATGATGTTATTGTTTCAGATAATAATGAGAATTTAGAACTTGAACCAGCAACATTAACCACTTATTCATTTACTGGTGTTGTAGAAGAGTATGGTTCCAATATTCCTTTACAGTATGTTAATGTAGATTTAAGTTACCCTAATGGTACTGTAATGAGTGATACTACTAATGCAAACGGCGAATATTCCTTCCAAGTTGTTGCTGGCAATTATGGTTTAATTAAATTTACTTTGACTGGATATTTAAGTAAAGAAACAAACGTTGGTTACATCGGTTTAAATGAAGTTTTCCAGGATATTCAACTTCATAGTTTGTCAATTGAATCAATATTAACAGGCACTGTTACTGATATTGACACTGGTAGTGTACTTGAAGAAGTTGCAATTACTAATTCATCTGGCGATGTTTTAGATACAACTGATGCAAGTGGGCAATATTCCTTTACAATTGATGAAGGTACATATGATATTACTTATGCTTTGATTGGTTATGAATCGCAGACAATTGGGATCTTAATTGGATCTGGCACTAATGTTGAAAACGTTGTACTTGACTCTACTCCTTTTGGTCAGGTTCATGGTTATGTAACAGATGAAAACGGCGATGGTTTGGATGGTGCAGAAGTTTCAAGTTCAGGTTTTACAAACCTTACAAATGATTCTGGTTATTACTTGTTAAATTTACCTAATGGTAGTCGTGATATTGCTGTTTCATTGAATGATTATGATAATGAAATGGAAAAGGTTAATATTGAAGAGGGTATAACTAAGGAACAAAACTTTACGTTGTCTGTTTCACATGATGATGATAATGATCGTTCATCTTCATCATCAAGAAGAACCAGTTCAACTTCAACAACAACCACTCCTTCTATTCCTTATACATCTACTACTACAACTGAACTTGACCAGGATGGGTTGCAGGTTGAACGTAAAATCGTTACAGTTAGGGATGAGGAAACTAAGGTTATTTTAACTATCACTAATTACGGTGATGATGTAGGCCCATTTGAGTTAAGGGAACATCCTCCAAGTTACATTGATGAAAATGATATTTCAGATTATTCTCTTGATCCTTATGAAACTGTATCCAGTCCGTTGACTTTGGTATGGAGATTTGACGGTTTGAAAGAAAATGATAAAATTGTTTTTGCATATACTCTTGATAAAGTTTATAGTACGATGAAAGAGTCACATTTTGATGCAAGCATTTATGATATATCTGCAAGTGTACCTCAACCACAATTGAAAGAGGACAAAGTAATCGTGACTGCACCTACCAAAGGGTTTGTAGGGGATACGATTACTGTAATTATTACTGAAGAAGACGGTGAACTTTTGCCTAATCAGAATGTTTTAATTGTTTCACCTTACCATAATACGTTTACCAAAACAACTAATGATGAAGGTAAAATATCTGTAACTTTGGAGATTGAAGGTGTTTACAGTTATTTGGTGCCTAACAAGGTTTTGACTGAAGATGCTACAACCGAAGCAGTTTCAAGAAGCCAGGTTCAAATAGTTGAATTGAATGAAACTAATATTACAACTACAGCTCCTAAGAATACAGATTTCATTAGTAATTTCATGGCAACGTTGGGTGAACCGGGCATACTTTTGCCTGCAATTGGATTGATTTTCATAGGTATAGTATTGTTCCTTTTTGTCGGTGCGTATATTGGTTACTTGGCGTTTGCGCCTGAAAAAGAAGAACCTGAAGAAGAAGATAAAGATATGGGTGAAGAATCAATAGTGCTTGAAACAGGAGACCTTGAAAATTAATTTAACCAGTCTACCTTTTCACTTTTAATTTTTTTAATATTTTTGTCATTTTCCCATTCTTTTATTATGTTCATTACCTTATTCTCAATGTCTTTTCGTGATTTTAGTTGTATAACCTTTTGATAATTTAATTCTGCATTGTATAAACAATAATCTATCATTTCTGCTTCAATGTTTTGGTTAATCTTCTTTTCCGGATAATCCCGTTTTGTTAACCGCTTTTTTAATGTTTTAGGATTGCATCTTAATACGATGGTTAAATCGATTTTTAGTTTCATGTCACAACCAAGGTGGCCGTCTACTATTACATTTTCCTTTGTATTCAGTATCTTATTGATTTCATTTTGCGTTTTTTTAATATTAACGATGTTTGCTCCAAACTCATCTTTTCCAGTAACATATTTATTTGCTATTTTATTAATTTCTATTATTTGATATTTAATTTTACTTTTTTCATATAACTTTTTTTGTAATGCATGGCTCATTGTAGTTTTGCCTGTGCCAGGTACTCCAGTTATTAATACTTTCATATTTTTTAGACGATAGAAATCATTATAAAGCTTTAATAACATAATTTATTTATGAGGAATTTATTGTTATTCGTGGTTTTGGGAATTATGCTTTTAATCGTTGTGTCATATTCCGTAGATCAGATGACTTTACAACATTATGTTTATCATCACTTAGGGGACAATCAGTATTATTCAATATCTGATGTGGATTGTAATGGTCAATATTATGTTGTATCTCTATCTGGTGAACCGCACATGATTTTAACTGTTGACAGTTATGATCTGCCTGTTGTTGTCAAGGATAAACAAACATTACAAAAGGTTTTGGTTTGTTATTATAATTTAAACGTTCAGGATTCGTCAGCATATTTGAACAGTTCAATCCAGAACTATATGGCTTTCTATAACTCAACTGTGAACGAATATTATTCAGATAATTGTGTTAAGTTTCTTGGACTGCACAAGAATTGGTGTAACGACGTTGAATCATGTCGTTATGTTTGTTTTCAAAAAGGTATAACTTGCCAGCCTGTTATGTTGGCTTTACGCTGGGATTTTTTGGATGCAATGGTTGATTATGCAGACAACAGTTTAATTGTTAATTCTTCTAAGTTCGAGTATACTATCTCGGACTTCAATTCCGCAGAGGATTATAAGCAATATGTTGATAGTTTGGGTTTGCTTTGTTCAGTTAAGAATAATTATTTGAATAATCCTATAATAAACAGGTGGAGATTCTGTGGCATGCCTGAATATGATTGGGATAAGGTTGAACAGGCTTATGTTAACGGGTTGAAAGCGTATTATTCAGCTTATCCTGAACAATCTCTGGATAAGTTAAGTTCTGATATAATCTATAATACTGAACAAAGGGTACTTATGTTCAGGTCTAACAATTATTTTAAAAGGTAAAATTCAAGATTTTTTCAGTTACCAGATCAATTTTTTTTATCGTTACATATTTAATTGTTACTTTTATATTAAATTTGAACAATTTGTTTGGGGAATAATAAATGGGCATAATAATTGAAAATAACATAACCACCAGGAAAGGTTTTTTATCGTTTGTCTTAGTCATGGTTTTAAGTTCGCTTATTGTTATCAGTTTATACGTTTACTCTCAGAGTTATACTCCTCAAAGTTATAGGCAGGCATTAATATCTGAGAAGATGTATTACCAGACATTGGACGCCAAGCATGCGGTTGGCGGGTTTGCTGAGAACGGGATGTTTTTAGGTTCTGGAATATTTTTTATTAAGTTGGCTTTTCATTTCATTGAATGTTTTGATTTAGGTTGTGATATACTTATGGGGGTATCCTATGTTGGTACTGTAGTTACTGTGGGAGCTGGTTCTCCGATCTCTGCGTTTCTAACTATTGTTTGTACCTCATTGGATGGTGTGAAAAATATTTTAGATATTGATACGGTTTGTGATGTGAGTGGAGATGATCTTAGTGGTGAGTTTATGGATATTGAACCTGAAGATGACATTCGACGTTCTATAAGTCTATTATTGTTTCTTGATGAGGTTACCGTTGCAGCTGACCAAAATAATAATCAAAAAGTGTTTTATTATTGTACTGATAATGATCGGGATTTTGAAGATTGTTCTGAATCGCTTGTATCAAATTATAATCTCATTAAAGATAATTTTGATTTATCTAACGCATCTGACTTATTTGATTTGGCTAAATGTAAATTTTTTATATTGGATGGGGATTTAGATCCAAGAAAATTAGACTGGACGTCAACTTGTGATGATAATATTAAAGTAGACATTGTTGGGAGCGGTTACTCTTCTGTTAAAAGAGGGTTATCTGATCGAGGTAATATGACCAGTGATAAGCTGGATCTTGATGTTAATGTAACTTTTGAAAACTTTGGAGTTGCAATTTATGATATGGAAACACAATCTTTTGCAGTTGCTAAAATCCCTGAGAAACAAACATTTTCTTTTGTTGAACAGTTTGATGATGATTATGTTAATGATCTTGGTTCAAGTGCATTCCAAATAAAAGATATATTTGAAACATACAGTGTTGATATAAATAAAACTATTGAAGGGATAATAAAATGAAAGGACAATTATCTTTGGAAACATTATATGCTGTGTTCGTTGTCATGGCACTTATAATGTTAATTGTGTCAGTGTTTTCGTCATCATTAAATGATACATATCAGGATGCAAATACTACGGGCAAGGTAACTTATTTATGGTATCAAAGTGTTGCACTTTCTGGAACTCCCAATTTTCATAAGGATTATACAAGTTTGTATTATGGTGCCCAGAATTGTACTATTATTGTTAGTAATACTGTCAATGGTCCAGTTGTAAACAATGCAACTTACCAGGGTCAAAAGGTGCCTGTTGTTTACCCTAATAATGACTTTTTCAGAAGTTCCGGGCACTATCGCGAGGTTTGGTAATATGGATGTAAGGAAAGCTAAAGGTTTCATTT
>CAYOKY010000002.1:0-15125 GCA_964404695.1 Microcaldota archaeon
GAAATTGGGTAATATTCAGGTTTTTCAGATTTAATTTTTTCATATTTTTAAATTTTAATCTTTTTTTAATTGTAAAAAATAATGATGGGGATTAAATAAAAATAAATAAAGAAAAAAAAAGAAAAATGAAAAATAAGAAAAAAGAGAATTTATTTTCGTACTGCAAACAAACCTAACAATACTAATGGTACTATGAATATTGGCAAGCAACATGTTTGTTCAGTGCACTCGTTTTCCTTGCAGATGTATCCTTCTTCTTCACACTGATCATTTTCACAGCATTCATAGTCAACCCATTGTTGGTTGTCAATATAACCGCAGTCGCCTGTTAATTCTTGACATTCATCGTTTTTGCATGCTTCGTCAGCGTCGCAGTCACCGTTTCCGCAACATTCATAATCTATCCATATATGATTAACTACTGCTCCGCATGTTCCCTGAGTAATGTTTTGGCATGCATTGTTTTCGCATAATTCGTTTGCTTCGCAATCTTCATTTTCACAGCAATCGTATTCAACACATTCATGGTTTTCAAGGTAACCACATGAGCAGGCAATTGCAGTACATTCATGGTCTGAACATTCTTCATTAACTTCACATACATCACTGTTGCAACATTCGTATTCAATACATTCGTCATTTTCAATGTAACCGCATGCACATGCAATTTCAACGCACACATGATCCTGGCATTCTTCGCCAGCATCGCAATGATCATTAGTTATGCACTCATAGTTAGGGCAGTTGTTGGGTTCAGTGCACGTGCCAGAATAAACGCCCTGGTCACAGCAGAATCCTGATTCGCATTCGTTGTCATTGTTGCAGTTCTCACCATTTTCATTTTTTTCATACAATTCAATGTCCTCTAATTTAATAATAATTGTTTCGGACTTTGTCACTTTACTTCTTTCCGCATAATCGTTCCCGCTGAATTCAATATCTGCATCATGATCTTCATAATCATTATATTCGTAATCCCCACCGTCGCATTCAAGTTCTCCTCTTACTGTAACTTCTTCGTCGGTTTCTCCATTGTTATCTGTTTCTTCATTGCTCATTATCTCGTCGCCGTTACCGTTTTCAAGGTCAATTTCCGCGTTTGGTATGGGGTCGTCATGTGCATCTATAAGTTTGATTATAATATTTTCTTCAACTGTGATTGTGCCGTCCACTCCATCGTCGCATTCAACGTCGTCAGTATCAAATTGGACATTTCTGAACACGTTGGAATCATCAACACCGTCACTGTACATCCTGACTGCGTCATCATTGTCACTTATGTCAGTGTCTTCAACTGTACAGTCCTCTATATTGTTTCCTTCATCAAAGTCAACAAAACAAATACCGTAATTTGAATTTTGATATTTGTCATCTTCTATTGATACCTGGCTTATTCCGATTGTCGCTCCACAATTAGCATTGTCAACTTCATCATTGCTTAATGTTGCTCCATTTGTTGACATAGTTGCAAGTATTGCAATGCCCGCATCATTAGCATTTTCAATGTCGTTACTTTTTACAGTACAATCTTCACTGTTAAGCAAACCAATACCGTCGCCGTATCCAGCAGAACCTACATCGCTTATTGTATTTCCTTGAATATTGTTGTCATCACTGTTATTTATTCCGATACCTGTGAATTCCATTTCATCTATTTTGTTATCTTTAATTTCGTTTCCAGTTCCTGCTGCTAAGTAAATGCCTAAATATCCTTTGCTTAATGAGTTTTCGATTATTGATGATTCCTCTGATGTATGCATCCATATTCCTGCTTTCAAGAAGTCAGTAATTATGTTATTTTCAGCAGTGTTGCTTTGCACTTGAATTTGGTCAATGGGTCCCCAATAGTTAGGATATTGTGTGTTTTCAATGTCACAGCTTTCCATTAAACTGTTGTCTGAATCATGAAACACTACGCCGTATTGTATGTCTTGGATTTTACAATCTGTAATCGTAACATCATCTGCGCCTGCTATGTAAATTGCAACTCTTCCGTCATTGTTGCCACCACCTGAGATTGTATTCCCTTCACAATCCAGAACAAAGCCGTCCTCGCTACCTTCTATATAAATACACGTATCTTCCAAATTATTTTCCAAGGTATAACTTTCATTTACATCTGTATTCAATTCAATATACTCTCCATCAAAACATGCATCCATCATAGAAGGGTCTCCTGGGAAATCGCTTGCTTCCCAGTCTGGGTTAATGTCATATTCACTGAACCCTAATGTTACAAACGTCATTACAAACATCATTAAAATTAAGAATATTGTCTTTTTCATAATTCCACCTCATATTACTTACATTGAATAGTTTTATAAATTTTAAGTTCACTTTCTAAATCTCACAAGAGCTCCATTTACCGCAATTATTGCATGTTTGTGTCCCTGATCTGCATGAATCATAACGACAACCTCGCGTTTGTTCTGGTTTGCATTCTTTTTCTATTGTGCATTTGCCCAGTTTATTATTTGTGCAATATTGTATGCCTTCACAGTTGTTTATATTGCAAACCATATTTTCAGTACATCCAGTATTGTTTTGTGTTCCATTTGGTTGTTCTTCTATCTCCTGGGTATGTGTTGTATTATTGTTTTGTTGATCAAAATAATTATCCATTTCAAGTTTTGAATATTTTTGATTGATAACGTAGACGCTTAAAATTAGTAATGTACAAATGATGAAAAATACAATAATTGATATATCTACTGATTTATCAAGTTCTTTATTTATGTTATCTGATTTGTTGTTCATGTTAATCTTCTACTTATAATTTAATTGCATATACATATTAGTTTGTTTTACGCCCTGCGCAAATCCATACCCTACTCCTTCTCCAAAGTTAGAAATGGTTTGGGTCAATAATCCATCCATGCCTGTGTTAGGCGTTATTGGGATTTTAATGATCTTTGGATTTTCAATTCCGGCAAGTTCAACGGCTTTATCTATTGCATCTTGCTTGTTACCAAGTTCATCTACAAGACCATGTCCATATGCCTGTCGTCCGCTCATGATTCTGCTGTCAAATATTTCTTCGGTGTTGCTTAGTTTTGATCCTCTGTGTTGTATCACTATCTCTTTAAATTCATTATATGTTTCATTGACCAGGATTTCAAATATCTTTTGTTCTTCGTCAGTCATTTCCCTGAATGGGCTACCCATGTCCTTATTATTACCGCTTTTTATGTTTGTTGTATTAATCCCTATATTGTCCATTAATTCATAAAATGACATGATCTCCATTCGTGAACCTATGTTGGCTGTTAAAGCATTAGGTTCTGATACTATCCAATTGCATGGCGTTGCAATCAAGTAACCTCCTGACGCTGCAACTTCTCTGAAGTATATTACTTTTGGCTTATCAAAGTCATTGATTGCGTTATATATCTCTTTGGATGCTACAACTGAACCACCAGGTGAATTTACAACTATGACCAATGCTTTAATGTCATCTCTTTCATTCAATTCGTTAATCTTGTTTGCGATACTTTCAGAACCGGCCACTCCTCCGGACAATAAACCAGCCGGTGTTTCCTGTGTTGTGATTTCTCCATCAATGGTTATCTCTGCAATGTTTTCGCTTCCTATGTTTGCGATGCTGATTAATAAAATAAGCGGGATAATTAGCAATATTCCTAATATTGTTAAAACTCCAACTCCTATCAAAAATGATGTAATTGTTTTTTTAATGTCCATAATTATCCCTCAAGATTTAGTTTAAGTTTAAGTTTAAAATTGTATTGTTTTAGAATAAGAAGTGTATTGTTTAGAATAAGCTTACATAATAAGTAGGGGCAATAAACAGGAGCATTTTTTGCTCCTTGAATATACTCTACAAAGTATTTATTTATCAGAACTCAAGACCCTCATCATCCTTTCTACAAAACATTGAGATAGTCAGTTCATCCTGTGTTCATCATCTATGTTTCTAAGTGTTTATATGTTTAAATAAGTATCCTCCATTTCAATATTATGCTTTCAAATAATTAATTAAATTAGGATATTCAATAAAACAAAATTAAAAAAATAGAATATATAAAAAATATATAAAATAGAAAAAATAAAAAAGATTATTATCTTTTCTTTTTAGTTTTTTTTGCAGTTTTTTTGGTAGCTTTTTTTCTCGTTGCTTTAGGTCTTGGATATTCAATTGTCTTTACGTTTCCTTTGTTTATGTTATTGTAAACTAATAATGCTATGATTACTACTAAAGCACCCATTATATACATTGTATAATCTGTCTCGCCTTCTGGTTCAATTTCTGGTACAATTTCCGGTTCTCCGCAATCTTCAGGACATATCTCCTGTGTTTCATTGCCGTTGCATTCACCATCACCACATTCTGGTTCAGGTAATATACATCCGTTCAAGTTAGATTTAGCATTGCTTGGTTGACATTTTGAACCTTTTTCACAACCACAATCCTGTAAACATATTAAACAGTTTTCATTTTTGTCTGGTTGGCAAATACCATTGCCACAGCTGGGTGGGACAACTTCATAATTGAGTGTGACCATGCCTCCTGATACTGTTGAAACTTGCATCCCCCCTTCTGTGTTATTGGAGTATGGTTGGACATCATATGTAAATGTTATTCTATCTGTATCTCCTATCTGTGCATCTTCCGGCACTGTTATCCTGTGATCAAATGATATTTTTTGATCTTTAACTAGGATGTATGCTTGTGATTGATTATTAATATTCACAGGTCCGCCAGGTGAAGTCGTTGCACTAACAATAACCGTTTCACCATAATTATCAATTATTTTTGGGGTTAATATGACTGTGCCTTCGTGTCGGTTGGTAACTCTTACTCCAAAAGAAGCATGTTGTCCTGCATTTAATTTCATATCACTAGGATAATCAAACGCTAATCCTAATCCCCCTGCATATGAAGTTGTTAATATTAATATTAATATAAATGCTAAATATTTTGGATGTATCAAAAAATTATTCATAATTTTACCCCCTGTGACTTTTTTTTCATACTTTCTTATACCTTTTTTTATAAAGTTAATGTTTATAAATATATTCTTTAAATTTATCTTCTTTTTCTTATTTTATTTAAGTTAAATCAAATTAATTTTAATCAATTTAATATGTTTCAGTTAATATGCGTTAATATAATAAGCCTCAGTAAGTTTAAGGAAAACAAAAGAAAAATAAAAAGATAAAATAAAAAATAAAAAAAGAGTAAAGAATAATTTATTCTTTGTCTTGGTTTATATATTCCTCAATTTTTGGTCTCAGTAACAACAATGCTACAATAATAACAATCACTAATAATGACATAATGATCATTGTATTGTCATTTGTAGTTTCTGTTTCTACTTCAGGTTCGTTTTCATTTGGTTGTTCATCAGTTGCATTGTCATTGTTGATCTCTTGAGTTTCTGGTTCTACACATCCTTTTTCGTCAACGTTTTCTTTTGATGGGTCACAAATACCTAAACATTTACAATCTTCCGGGCTTAATTCACAGTTTTCGTCACTCTGACAAATTCCGTCGCCTTTTGTTACCGGTACAATTGTATATCTATATAAAATTTGACCTCCTGAAATAGTAGTGACACTAGTTATATTACTATCTCCGTCTGCATATTGTTGAACATTCAGATCAAATTTTATTGTATGTGTTTCCCAAGGTTGTGCATCTTCAGGAACTGTTATACTGTATTCAAGTTCAACTCTTTGTTTGGATGTTATTATATATTTACCTTCATCTGTTTCAGTAACTCCTATCAAATTCCCTGTGGGGTCATTGAAAGTCTTACTCAATACAGCTGTCCCATAATTACTAGTCATTACTGGATCTAAAACGATAGTAATTGGATGGTAATTAGCAATTCTGATACCAAATGTAGCAGTTTCTCCTGGGTTTAATTCAACATTGTTTGGGTCATATGTTATACCTAAACCTGCAGAAAATGACACTGACAGTAAGAATATTAAAAAAAGGGGGATATATTTATGTATTTTCATCTCATATCACTCCTAATTTATGTAGATACTCTCGGTGTCCATTGGAAACTACCCACGTTATAAGTACCAATTGCTTGACCCAATGGAATATCTAAACTGAAGTTTAAGTTCCAAAGTGAACTTGCTCCTGTTGAAATCGCAATCGGTGAAGTGAAGTTCTTTGTTGTCAAAGCCAAAGCCATATCTGTTTCTGGACCATCCTCATCCATGACTGTGAAGTATGATGCCAATAGGTAATGGTCTGAGCCGTCTGAAATGTTTGCACCTGTTATGTTACTTGCCAATAATGTATTACCACAGTTTTCTAATGTGTATGCTTCAGTGGTCATGTAATTATCGCTTGAACCTACACTAACAGAACCAAATGCTATTGCACTTGTTACATTTAAGTTGGTACCGCTGTTATATGTAAATGTTTCTGTTGCATCGGTATCATCTAATGCACTGTCATCTGCAACGTAAGCAGTTATTACCCATGCTGCTGGTAAGTCCCAATAGTTTAACGTTACGTCACATGTGTAATTAATCCATGTTGCACCGTGATCTGCTGCGGAACATGCACCATCAATAGTTCTGGTTACTCCACCATTTGATAAATTGATTACTGCAGTTGCATCATCTAAATCTAGATATCCATTGTTATCTGTTACATTAAACCAAATACTATTAACAGTTGTTGTATCACAAAATGTTGGGTCTGTACTCCAACCACTTGCTACTTCCGTAATATTTGGAGCAATGTTTGCTATAGTTGCAGAAACATCTGAATCTTGTGTGCCCTGTGCTGTTATTATGCCCGTTAGTAAAATTAACGCGACCAAACAAACGAGATTTTTTCTCATTCTTTCACCTCTTTTTTTATTTTTTTTAACATGATTTAACATGAAATTGTTGTCAATAGTTGCTATTATTGTGATAACACTTATAAATGTAACCCTTAAATTTCCTTTTTTCACCTTTATTGTTTCCAATTAATTATTATGAAATTTTATTAAAGATTATTCATTTATTTATAAAGTTAATCGATCTTTATATTTATGGAATAATGACATTAAAATCAAACTTTTTTTCAAGATACTTTTTGAAATTAATCATCTTTTCCTTTTCACCATGTACTAGGTAAACATTGTCAAGCTTTTGGTTGGAGTTAATTTTTTGAATAAATTGAACCAGGTCATTTCTGTCAGAGTGAGCAGAAAATTGTACCTGTTTGATGTTCATTTTAACTTCATATTCCTTTTCATCAATTGTTATTTTCTTTTCACCATCTAAAAGTTTTCGTCCTCTCGTTCCTTCAACTTGGTAACCCACCAGACAAAGCGTTGATTTTTCATCTTCAATAAAATATTTTAAGTATGTCATGATTGGACCGCCTGTTAACATTCCAGATGTTGTTACTATTATACATGGTTTTGAAAGTACATCACTTCTGTCTTTTTTTCTAGGGCTTTTGAATATCGGATTAATGAAGGGGTCTTCCATTGATGTCAGAATTCTCATTTGCAGTTCCTTTTTTGCATGGATGATATTGCTACGATAAATTTTATTTGCCTTTTTTATCATTCCGTCTACATATATTGGAACGTTGGGCAATGCGCCTGACCTTATATGGTCTGCTAAAACCAGTAAAATGTTTTGTCCACGGCCGACTGCAAACGTTGGGATTATCAGGTATCCTCCATTTTCAATAGTTTGTTTGGCAATGTCACATAATTCTTTTGACGCATTTTTTAATGATGGGAGTTGGTCGTTCTCGCCGGAATATGTAGTTTCTATTATCAAATCGTTTACTTTAATGTTTTGTTCTGCACCTTCAAGGATTTTTGTTCCTCTTAAGCTCATGTCTCCCGTATACAACACGCTTTCCTTCTCGTTTGAATTTTCCTTTTGTGTTTCAATCTTAATCATTGAACTGCCCAAAATGTGTCCTGCTTTATACATTGTAATCTGGTACTCTTTTTGGTCGTCATTGATATTGTACGTTTCATTATATTCATGCATTATTGTTTTTTGCATAACCTGTGATACCTGTTCAGTCCCAAAGTTTTTGATTTTTTGTATTCTTTGGTAATCAGATAAAAGCAGTTGCATCAAATCCCGTGTCGGTTTTGTTACATGAATATTTTTTATATTTTCTATTATGTGTGGCAGGTAACCACAATGGTCTAGGTGTGCGTGTGTAATAATTATATTCTCAATTTTGTTACTCACAATGTTATCATATTCTGGGACTTCAACAGGGTCGCTTATTTTGATTCCGCAATCCAAAAATATATTATTGACTTTAATCATTGAACGCCCGACTTCCTGTTTTGCCCCGTAAAATTTAATCTCCATGTTATCACTTGATTGATTAAAACTTAAATATATTATTTATGAAATATATTTGTTATTCTTCCAGATCCATATTCTTCTTTCAGATTAATGTTCTTTATTTTTATAGTATAATTAAAAATATAATTAAATTTACTATCTTTAATTAATCCTGTTTGATTAATCTTGTTTGGAATACCCTGTATGTGTTACTATGGTTACAATGTCCTTGTCTTTCAAAACATGTTCAAGCCCGACTTTTTGCCCTGGATGTTTAGCACTGTCGCCCCATACTTGTGCATACCTGAAATTGTCTATCATTTCTCTGTGCAGTTTTTGGCATAGACGTTTTATAGTTTCCCCTTTCTGCATCATCATAGGTTCATCATTATCGTTTTCTTTTTTGATACTTCTTGAACGTGTATAAATACGAATGAAATTTAGTTTTCTGTAAATCGTTTTCTTAACTTCCTCAAGTTTGTATCCTGTTTTTGCAGATACTGCCAAAATTTGAATATTCAATTTATTTTGTAATTCTTTAATGTATTCTTTGCTGACCAGGTCAGCTTTGTTTAATAGTGCTATGGCAGGCAGATAAACCCTGTTGCCTATAAGGACATCAATCAGTTGATCTACTGTTATGTCGTCTCTTATTACTATGTTTGCATTATGAATCCCATATTCACTCATTATTGCCAATATAGTTTTTTCATCAAGCTTTGTCAGTTTAATTGTTGTATTAATTGTTATGCCCCCTCTGAATTTATGTTTGATATTTATGTTGGGTGGCTTTTCATTAATACGTATTCCTATGTTCCACAATTCATTTATTATTACATCTAATCTAGGATTAAAAACGTCAACTACTAATAATACCATGTTTGCAGTTCTTGCAACTGCCAGAACTTCTTTGCCTCTGCCTAGGCCGGAATATGCTCCTTCCAAAATTCCAGGCAGATCTAATATTTGTATTTTTGCGCCTTTATATATTAGGATACCTGGTATGCATGTTAACGTTGTGAATGCATATGCCTCGGTTGCCGCCTTTGCATCTGTTAACCTGTTTAATAATGAAGATTTACCCACGCTAGGAAAACCTACTAATGCAATGGATGCGTCACCACTTTTCCTTACATCAAAATTTACTCCTCCGCCTTTAGCTTTGGCGCGGTCAACTGCTTCTGATTTAAGTTTAGCAAGTTTAGCTTTAAGTCTACCCAGATGATGTTCTGTGGCTTTATTGATTTGGGTTTTACCCATTTCTTCTTCAATTACCCTTATTTTCTCTGAGAAAGACATAATTAGATTTAATTGAAGTAATTTTTTAAACTGTTGTATTCTCTATATATCTTTTGTTATGTTGCTTATTACGTTGCTTAATTACTTTGCCTGCAACGCGCCAAGTTCATTTATTTTTCTTTATGTTTTCAAAGCTTCTATCTCATTCTTGAGTAATCTTTTGAATTGTGTGTCCCATAAATTTACGATTTCAACATAGTTGACATTTCCATCAACTTCATTTTCTTTGAGTAATTTGTTTGCAGTGGAAGTGCATTTCATTACAAATTCAATTTCCATTAATACAGTTAGTTTGTTAGCGATTGAAGCATTGTATATGTCGTCGTAAACTTTGCCTTTGAAGAATGAATTCATTACGTATTCTTTTGGATCAAGGCCATTCATGTCTGAATGTTTTTTTAACACTGGTGGTATGAATTTAAATTTGATTTTTTCCCTGAGTCCTTCAAAGTTTAAGTTCTTAAAAGAAGTCATGCTGGCTTCAGGCATGTCTAAGAATAAACAGTTATATTTTGTGGATTGAATGTCTTTGCCCCTTACCATTTCAAATATTTTAATAAACTTTTTGTTTGCATTGTCCGATTCAAATTGTGAACCCACTACTCTGTACGTTCTTTCTTTTCTTCCGAACCTTAATTTTTCAAGGAAGGTATATCTGTCAGTTGAATACATGCTCGCAGCAGGTATCCCGAAAACCAGTTCCAATCTATCCTGTACATCTTGCAGTGATTCTGCGTGAAGATTGTAAAGGATAAACACGCCGGGTTGTGTGTTTAATATGTTTATGACTCCTTGAATTGCTACACGCGAGCGGATTTCATTAATGACTAAGCATGCTTCACCCATCCTAAGCGATGCCTGAGCGATGCTGATTAAGTCAAGTTCGCCTTTTCTGCTTTCATGTCCTGTTTTTTCAATGTCCGAGCTTTGTACCCGCATAGTTCCTATGTGGAACCCTAGTTTTCTGTATGCTTGTACAGGCATTTCTTCAATATCTTCAATAGGTAGGATTCTTTTTGTTGTCCCGATCGCTGCAATCTTTGCAGATGTGAACGCGGTTTTACCTACTCCTTTCATGCCTAATACTGCTTCAGATGATCCCAACCCAACCATTAAATCATCATACCCAGCAAAGAAGGGTGACAATGAAGTAAAATTTAAATATAATGGATAAGTGAACGGTTTTTTTCTCATTATTCTTAATGCTGCCTGTAATTCGTTGAATGTGGCAGGGGGCCTTTGTAGATGGCATCTCATTGCTAATCTTTTTACGACTACGTCTGCGACCGGATTGTTTTCATCAAATTTTCTATTCTGTCCACTTAAATAAATCGCATTATCAAACATGGTTTCAATCATTTGTTCGTTGTATCTCCATAAAGTGTGAACTATTCCATATTTTTCATGGTCAATATAGATTGGTGAGTTCTGGGAATCAATATATATGTCCGTAATTTTATTGTCCAATGTCAGATTTTCAATTGGCGAACCAAGACCGACTAACCATGCCGTGCATTCCCTTGCCATAATGTTTGCTTCCTGATTGGTTATTTCTATGTTTTGTTCAGTTGCTTCATCGATGAATTTTATTTTTAACATTCGCCATGTTTCATCAAATACTATCCTAATATCATTACTATGATACATTTTTTCCTTTATGCCTCTCGTAATTGTTTCGCGTAGCATAGCTTTCAATTTTGGGTTAATTTTTTGTAATGTTTCATTTTTTTGAACATATAATACAGTTTCACGTTCCGGAACTTCATATAATTCTACGTTTATTCCGTATTCTAAACTATATTCCTCTCCAATTTTTTTAGAATTTTTAGGGAGAAATAACATTGAGCTTGAAAAATATTCTGCGCCTTTAATGCCTATCAATTCACCGAATGCAGCCTGAAAACCACCCTTGGTTTTACATAATTGATATAACTTGGTTTTTTTCAGTGCACGGGTTATCCCGTTGATCCATGCTTTGAATATCTGCCAACCCTGAACATATGCGTTTTTTTCGGGCATAGGTTCGTCAAAGTTTTCTAATGCATCATATGCGTGGATTGGGTCTGTGAACAAATATTTGTAAACTTTTTTTAAGAATTCTTTTCTTTTACTATAATTTTCATCATTAACGCTTCCGTAAATGTCTTTTTTGATAAGTATTCCTTCAAACTGCCTGATTAAATCAATGTATTCGTTTATTATTTTGGTTTTTTCAGGGTCCAGGTCTATTACTATTTCTTCTTCATACCTGATCGTTTTGGGTTTCTTTTGAAGTGCTGACAATAATTTAAGATGGTGAGATATAAATTCTGGTGAACCTAACTCCATTCCTAATACTGTACAATCTATTATTACTCTGTCTCCTTCAACCTTTAATATTTCACTCATTTTTTGCCACCTTTATTGTTCATAGTTTTTGTTTTATGCGGTTTGCGTTTTGTATTTATACTTTTTTTTGCAGTCGTGTTTTTTATTGTTTTAGGTTTTGATGCATTTACATTGTTCGTTTTGGGTTTTGATACATTTACATTGTTCTTTTTGGGTTTTTGTTTGTATTCATTTTCAATCCTGAAAACTATGATGCCCATGAACAATAAAGCAATCAGTATTCCTATCCATGCAAACGTTAACAATCCAACTAATATTGGTATTGCGAAAGTTGCACCTGGCAGGAATTTTTCAAATGGATTAATAGGGTCATGTTTCGCCTTTCTTTTATTTCTGCTGTGCATTCTCATTCCGTCATAGATTGAGAATGCTACCAATATAATCCATAATATGTCGCAGATGACAAAGTTATCATTTATAATTATTGTAAACAGGCCTGCACATCCGCTCCTGAGTTCCATGTCCCAATTTAATAAATCGTATTCTTTGCCTTTCAATTGCTCATCACAATCACCGATCATGCAACCAATCATAAGTTGTGTTTGGTTTCCAGTATTGTTTTGGCTGTTCATTCCGCCGTTGTTTGTTTGGTTGTTATTTGTTTGATTTGTATTTGTTTGATTAGTTTCTGTTTCATTGTAATTTTCACCAAAACATGTTTTTTCAAAGCTTGAACAGTTTGTCATGATTTGACTTCCATGATCCAAGTCAGAATAATCATCGAATCCAGAATAATCTTCATTTGATGCTATGAATTTAACTTCAATACCAGAATCTTCACTTTCAACAAAACTTTCAGAAACCGGGAAATTGAATTCAATACATCCCTCATCTTCAGTTGTAACTGTATATAGTGTATTGTTACTGTCTGTTCCGTGGATGTATTCTATATCCAATTCAATTCTAGTGTTTTCCAATGGAGCATTTGTTAATCCATCATAAGAACAGATCTTCATGTCCGTACAAGTCAAACATTCAATATTAACTCTGAAATGATTGGACCTGCAGTTAAGTTCACTTAATTCATTTATTGGTTTTTTATCAAGTTCATAATTGTTGCATAAACAATCGTTGTTTGAAATGAAAATGCTACATTCTTCGGTTATTTCTTCAAATGGTATTGTTAGTTTTTTTGAATATTCATCATCACTGCTAATCGTTTCAACAGTCCCGCATGAACTTTCAATAGTTAATTCATCTGCACTTGATTCATGTTCATTTATTCCAAACCGATAAATTAAATTTTCATTGTCACAAGTTACTCCTCCTATGTTGTAACATCTGCTATTGTCAAATTCTTGGTGATATGGCTCGCATTCAATTTCTACATAATTGTTCCAATCTTCATACCCGTGGGCAGTCATTTCAACGTTCCCATGAAGTGTAAGGTCGTCTTCTAGGGTTTCATAACTTATTTCCTTGCTGTCTGGTGTTGTTCCACTTATTGTTTTATTCTCAAAATTAATATTATAATCTGCGTTGGTGTTTGCATTGATAGCAAGGCAGACCTGTGTACTGAAATAACATTCAAAATTAGGTACTATTGTGTCTAGTTCATCATCGTTGTCGTCATCATCGTCAATGCACACATGATTTTTGCATTCCTCATCTGAATGGCAGTCATCATCGTCCATACATTCATAATCTTTGCAAATGCAATCACAATATTCATCACTATTACAATCATTATCCTCAGTACATTCACAATTTTCAATTCCTGTACAATCAACATTGCACCCTTCAAATCCGTTTAATTCTTCATCAATACATCCATCTTCCCCACAGTCACATTCCTCGGGCCCGTTTATTATAGTGTCACCGCAATACGGTCCATAAATAGTTTCGTTTTTACAATTCTCATCACAATAGGTTTGATTTTCCTCATAACCCAAAGATTCACTTGTAGGTATATCTTCTGTTAGAATTGGAGGATCACACTCTTCATCACCTTCAATTATACCATTGTCACATATGCCTGTTCCTTCAAGAGATCCTTTCGGACTTATTGCTGCATAAACTGTGTTCAAAAGTAACATAATTATAATAAAATTTAACAATATTTTATTCAATATCCTCACCCCTTATCTTTACAAATTTAATCTTTCATAATATATTTATAAACCTTATCTTCGTATATTTTCGTGTGAAACTTAAAGATACTAAAGAGATTTTATCTAAAAGTATTTCTCTCATTTCAATAATCGTTTTATTGTTAGTTTTAATTGTTTATATAACTCCTAAAGATGTAGAATTAATTTTACTGAATTTATATGAAGATTATATTTCTGCAGAACCATCTGATTGGGGGTTATTTTGTCATGCACCGTCATCTGATGATCCATGGGTTGTAAATGAAAATGAAATATGCACAGGGGGAGAGATTTATCTTACTCAGTATCTGCGGATTGAGTCCAATGCAAGTTTAACTTTGCAGGATGCATGTGAACTTAATATGGCCGGTTCTGGTTTACGTGTGATTGAAGTTTTTGGTCAGTTGAATGTTTTAAATAAGTCAATAATACAATCAAATGATAGTAAAAGTTATCTCATTTATGTGCATCCTGGCGGTTCGTTAAATATTAATGGTGCAGAAATCCGGGATTTTGGGCTTGACTCATCTTATCTTAGACATCAGGGAATTTACGTTGACCAGGGTACAGTTGATATTCGATATAGTGACCTTCGTTCAGATGGAGATTATGGTATAATTTTGAATAATGTTGATAAAGCAATCATCAGGAATAATATAATTTCAAGCCATGATGATTCTGCGATTTATTTAATTTCATCTTCTGCTGACATTTACCGCAATGAAATCCGAGGAGGAGAGTATGGAGTAAATGTTTTGTATTTTAAGGATAAGAAAGGAGATTATGAACTTAAAATTGACCAGAATGAAATATATGATGTTAACACTGCAATCTATTTGGATCCTCCCGATGATGGTGACGAAAATGAAACTGTAGATGAAATAATAAATGAAACAGTAGATGAAACCTATACTGAAGCAGTTGAAGAAACATTAAATGAAACACCTGACTTAATTTTTGAATTAAATTGTTCAGATGGTTTGGATGATGATCTTGACGGTTTGTTTGATTGTAATGATACTGATTGCTTTGAATATTGTAATGTTTCAA
>CAYOKY010000002.1:15225-33152 GCA_964404695.1 Microcaldota archaeon
ATGAAACACTTAATCTTAGTGTTGAACTTAATTGCACAGACGGTCTGGACAATGACCTAGACAATTTGACTGACTGCTTTGATTTAGATTGTTCATCCGTAGATGTTTGTATGTTTTGTGAAGATGTAGACATTGACGGGTTTGGAGTATGTCCTTTATGTAATTCTACTTTGAATTGTACTTATGATGGCAATGATTGCAATGATAATGATTTAGATATTAATCCGATTATGCCTGAATTCTGTAATAACATTGTTGATGATGACTGTGACGGATTGATAGATTGTGATGATCCGGATTGCGAAATAAGTATATTCTGCAGTGAACCAGAAATTGAATGTAACGATGGTTTGGATAATAATAATAATGGGTTAACTGATTGTGCAGATATAAATTGTAAAGATGAGGATAAGTGTAGTGTTTTGGATTATGAGTTAAACAAAGGGAAGTTTGAAGTTGTATTAAACATTTTAGATAATGACATACATGAAGTTGAAATGGGTATTGTGTTCAAAAATTTCCCTGAAGCGGGTAAAAACGTTGAAGTCAATGTTCTGGACAATGAGTTATGTGAAGATGTTTCTGAATTGTTTTTGGGTAATGTTTCAACATACAATTTCAGTAATGTTTGTGATGGGTGTGAAGTTGAGTGTGCAGTGGACGTTGAATGTAAAATATCGGCTCCTGAAGGTTGCCCAAGCGTTTGCGGTATAGGTACATGTTATTCTCAATTAGGTACTTTCTTTAAGGATAATAACTGTCAAGAATTATGTATGGGGTCAGTTGAATGTATTGATAATGATTTGTTGAATTATTTAATTAAAAGTAATGCGGTTGACAGTGACCTTAATACTTGTGTTGATTTCTGTGACGGTAACATTTTGCATGAGTGTTATTGTAACAATGGTGTAAAACAGGAATTGGTTGATTGCAGAACATTGTACGGTGTGTGCACTAATGGTGCATGTGTGATAAATGAGACATTGTTAAATGAAAGTTTACAAGGTGGTACTTTTGTTACAGGTTCTAATCTGAGCAATATTACTAATCTGGGTTTTGATAATTTATCTTTGATTAACAATAGTTTGACAAATGAAACTATAACTGAAACGAACATTACAAATGGAACTTTGAATGTTACACTTGAATTGAATGGAACGTTAAATGAAACTGTGGATGCAAACTTGACTGAACTTCCTGACCAAATAAAAGAAGATCCTGAATTTGAGGTTTTCCCTATTGAAAGTTATATGAATGGCACTGATTTAATAGTTATTTTCTACCATAATTCTTCATCTACCCAGCCAATACGTGTGGATGGCAATGTTAATTATACATTGAGTCGTGACAGTGCGAGAGGCAATGTTAATATTACACTTGTAGTTTACAATTGGGATGATGAATATTTCCGTTTAGTTATTGGAGACCATTCTGGAGCGTTCCAGTTTGGTAAGCAGAAAGATGTGAAGGTCAAAACTAATATTAAAGATTCTGAAGGCAAGAAACTGAACGTTGATATTGAGATTTTGGATTCGTTGTTGGAACAGTCAGTTGTTAACGTTTCCGTGGATACTAAGAAAGACAAGTCAATTGATTTTAATGTTAAGGAAGGTAAGTATCAAATCAAAGTTAAGGTTAAAGATAAAAATCTGCCAATTAAAGAGATTGTGTTTGAAGATGTTGAGATTTATAATGACCTGAATGATTTTGTGGACATTGACTTTATTGATGGAAGTGACCCAAAATTTGCAGATTATGATCAGGTTTATGCAATTGATCCTACTAATGTAAACTTTACAACTGCTAATGTTACGGTTACAGCTACAGGTAATATCTTGTATAAATGTGCAGACTGGAACTTTACAATGCAGGAATGCCAGGGTTCATGGATTAAATATCTGGACATTATCCCAGGCCAAAATTATACTTTTGAATTGGGGCCTGATGACCCAGGTTATGGTGAAATCTTAATAACCGATGGTGTGCACTTGGATTCTGACAGGAATTTTATTGAGGATGTTTATTCTGAAGTTCAATATCAGGATGATGTTTGGACTGACCCAATTCCTGTTGGTGATTATATTAGAGTTAAGTATGAAAAGAATTTGACCAATGATAATGATATTACTCTTTATGCCCGCAGTTCAGGAACTGCAAGGATTGAAGTTTATCCCATGGATCAATATGATTCTGTCGCAACGTTTGATTCAATAACAACTGCAGATACTTACAAGGAATTTTTGACCAGTATGACAGATGGCGAAAATTATGCGTGGTTTGACTTGAAGATACTGGACAACCCAATTGAGTTTGATTATATTACTGATCCAGACACGGTCGCAGGGTCTCCTGGGACTGTGGTGAGTGATGATACGGTGGGGACGGAGGCTTGGACTAATCCTGATAGGGTGGACGTGAGTGATGATCGCTATGCTGAGATGAACCCAGCTTTTGGATATTCATTATCTCATTACCTGAAGGCAACGAATTTCGGAGCTTCAATTCCAACTGACGCAACAATAGACGGCATTTTGGTAGAAATAGAGCGATATGCAGACGAAACTTACACTGTTAAAGATGTTGAAGTTAAAATCGTTAAAAGTGATGGTTCTATTGGAACGGAAAATAAAGCAAACACCGCGGATTGGTGGCTTTATTCGGATGATGATTCTTATAAATCATACGGTGGGAGTGATGACTTGTGGAGTGAGGAATGGACTGCAGGAGACATAAATGATGCAGATTTTGGAGTAGCATTGTCTGTGTCTAATGAAGGCATGTTCGTCGGGTATGTCGACCACATCCGCATAACTGTTTATTACACCGAAGCCCCTTCGTCTCCAAACATCACCCTCTTCACCGACTCTGACACCACCAACTTCTCGGCCGTTGGGGACATGACTGCTGTTCCCCTGATGACGTTGGCTGACAGCAAGGCCAAGATTAGGTGGGCCAACAATGTTGACGCAGACGGCGAGGATTATGATACCCATATTGATTTTGGTGCCGGCTTTGTGAGTGTGAATACCAGCGCCCTTAAATCTACCATCAATTCCAGTGCCAATATTACCTTAAAGGATACTCCCTGTCCAATTGATGATAAAATATATTCCACAAGTGGAGTTTACTCCTCCTCCACAGACATAATTAGCAATGGATTTTTATGTGATGCAGGTTCAAATCCCAGTTGCACCAACATTGCCTGTAGTGGAGGTGATGTTACATTTACAGTGAGCCATTTCACCGGCTATGCTTCCGGTCCTACTGCCAACATGACGATTTGGGATGATACGGAAACGCTGACAAAATATGTGAATGACAGCATCAAGTTCTATGCCAATTATACAAATTCTACTAATGATACGATTACTGCGGACTGCAATGTCCGGTTTGACACTGGCTCGGGCTATGGTTCGTGGTATGACATGAGTTTAAACGGCGACACTTATGAATACAACTCTACCGCCGGGTTTCCTTCAGCGGGAAATTTCGATTTTGAAGTGAACTGCACTAATACTCTTAATTATTCTAATTTAACTGCTAATGATAGTTTTGTTGTGAGTAGCCATGAAACTTCTTGGTTTTCCCCGTCTGCCTATGAAAATGATAATCGCATCACAAACCCTAGCAATGCATACTCCAATGATGATATTTATGTTGATTTCTGGTCATACTCCGCTACATACTCACGGGCGGATTACAAAACGTTTGCGTTTACCGGTCTTTCCGGAACAATAGACGGGATAAAAGTTCAGTTTGACGGAAAAGATGCGGGTGATCCCGAGGACACCTGGCTTTATGTTTATCTTTCCGGAGACGGAGGGAGTACTTTTACAACTCCAAAGAATCTTTATGTAAGTGAGATAACTGAGGTTACTGATATATTTGGCAGTTCCACTGATGATTGGGACGGAACCTGGTCTTCAGCAAACTTTTCCGATGCCAATTTCCGCGTCAAAGTAGAACAGCATGAGGTTGATGCCTCCTATGACTTGGATCATCTTCAGGTAAAAGTTTATTATACGAAAATCCCCTACACAGGCTGTGTAGACTTAAGTGATGAGTCTACATATGATTATGATGGAGATAATATTGATAATGTTGTTAAGAGCGGTGTTTTCTACTACATTAATGACAACGTCACCCTTTGTACGGACACTTACAGCATTCCCGCTGCCAGCGAAGACCCGGCAATCACCATGAATGCTAGTAATATTTACCTGGATTGTGATGGTTCTACTATAGTCGGTTCTGGTGCCGCTGGGTTTGGTGTTTACAGTTTTGAGAAAGCATATACTAATGTCAGCAATTGTAATTTTAAGGATTATAAGAGAGGTATATACTGGAAAATGGGCACTAATTATAGTTATATTTCCAATATTACAATCAACTCCAGTAGTATGGAAGGGTTGGTTTTGATGGACAGTTCGCATAATATTTTTTCAAATATAACTGTATATGATAGTAATGATGCAGCTATAATGTTGTCTGATAACTGTGACAATAATACCTTTGTTGACAGTATGCTTTACAATAACAGTAATACTGAGATGGGTGCGCAAATAAATTTCATGAACACTATGGGCGACCCAGATGACAATGTGTTTAATAATACATTTATGTATGGTACTGCTGAGAAATATATTTCTATTGTTGCAAGTCCACCTCCTCAAGATACCGGTCCCATCTCCCCTGGAACTGTAGTTGATGACAATTCCGTTGGAACTGTAGAATGGCTTATCCCTGGCAATGCAAAAGTGAGTGATGACAGCCAAGCAACAGCCTCTGGTACTGGGTGGAAAGAGGATGTAATCAGATTAGTTAAAGATGGTTCAGTTTATGGTGATGATAAATCAGGGATACTTGATATAGGTACTACCTGGTATGCAGATACCTATTATTCTTATGGTTCGTCCAGTGCTTTGTGGGGCGGGACATGGTCTGCAGAAGATATAAATGATGAAAATTTTGGGGTAGTTATTAGTTTGGAGGATATTACACTAATGACTTCTCATTACTTAAAGGCTACTAATTTCAGTTTTAGTATTCCTACTGGAAGCACCATAACTGGTATTTCAGTTGAAGTTGAAGGGGGAGATTTAGATACTGGAACTGTTGATGTAGATCATATTCGTATAACTGTTCATTATACTGAACCCTCTTCGCACAATCAGACATTTAACAATTTGACTGTGGCCAATACTACTTCTCTTGGCCAGGTTAACTGGAAAACTTTAGAAATTAATGATGCTACATTGGCCGTGGCTAATTTAAAACTCGAGCCGGATTTTGTTTCAATGAATTCAAGTGATGAAACGGTCGCGCAATTTAACGAAGCTGCAAATGTTACTATTAATGTAACGGATTGCGAAGATTATGGATTTTACAAACTTAGTGGCTTCCCGGAAAATGCTTCAATCATACAAACAACAGGTGCCTCTTATTATCCCTCTTATACTTCATCATGCACCAGCAATACTGTAACATTTAGTGTAAGTTCCTTCAGTGGTTATGCAACAGGTGAAGCTCCGTATGTAGGTTGTGTGAATATAAGTGATACTGCTACTTACCAAGGCATAGTTGTGAACAATTCAGGCAACTATGTGATAACTGGTAATGTTACTTTGTGTACTGATACGTATTCTCTCGCTGTAGGTTCAGGTGCTGCATTAGAAATCAATGCCAGTGATGTTGAGCTTGATTGTAACGATTCAATTATTACTGGTGGAGGCCATAATGGGTTTGGTGTTTACAACTTTGAGTATCCATATACTAATGTCAGCAATTGTAATTTTAAGGATTATAAGAGAGGTATATACTGGAAAATGGGCACTAATTATAGTTATATTTCCAATATTACAATCAACTCCAGTAGTATGGAAGGGTTGGTTTTGATGGACAGTTCGCATAATATTTTTTCAAATATAACTGTATATGATAGTAATGATGCAGCTATAATGTTGTCTGATAACTGTGACAATAATACCTTTGTTGACAGTATGCTTTACAATAACAGTAATACTGAGATGGGTGCGCAAATAAATTTCATGAACACTATGGGCGACCCAGATGACAATGTGTTTAATAATACATTTATGTATGGTACTGCTGAGAAATATATTTCTATTGTTGCAAGTCCACCTCCTCAAGATACCGGTCCCATCTCCCCTGGAACTGTAGTTGATGACAATTCCGTTGGAACTGTAGAATGGCTTATCCCTGGCAATGCAAAAGTGAGTGATGACAGCCAAGCAACAGCCTCTGGTACTGGGTGGAAAGAGGATGTAATCAGATTAGTTAAAGATGGTTCAGTTTATGGTGATGATAAATCAGGGATACTTGATATAGGTACTACCTGGTATGCAGATACCTATTATTCTTATGGTTCGTCCAGTGCTTTGTGGGGCGGGACATGGTCTGCAGAAGATATAAATGATGAAAATTTTGGGGTAGTTATTAGTTTGGAGGATATTACACTAATGACTTCTCATTACTTAAAGGCTACTAATTTCAGTTTTAGTATTCCTACTGGAAGCACCATAACTGGTATTTCAGTTGAAGTTGAAGGGGGAGATTTAGATACTGGAACTGTTGATGTAGATCATATTCGTATAACTGTTCATTATACTGAACCCTCTTCGCACAATCAGACATTTAACAATTTGACTGTGGCCAATACTACTTCTCTTGGCCAGGTTAACTGGAAAACTTTAGAAATTAATGATGCTACATTGGCCGTGGCTAATTTAAAACTCGAGCCGGATTTTGTTTCAATGAATTCAAGTGATGAAACGGTCGCGCAATTTAACGAAGCTGCAAATGTTACTATTAATGTAACGGATTGCGAAGATTATGGATTTTACAAACTTAGTGGCTTCCCGGAAAATGCTTCAATCATACAAACAACAGGTGCCTCTTATTATCCCTCTTATACTTCATCATGCACCAGCAATACTGTAACATTTAGTGTAAGTTCCTTCAGTGGTTATGCAACAGGTGAAGCTCCGTATGTAGGTTGTGTGAATATAAGTGATACTGCTACTTACCAAGGCATAGTTGTGAACAATTCAGGCAACTATGTGATAACTGGTAATGTTACTTTGTGTACTGATACGTATTCTCTCGCTGTAGGTTCAGGTGCTGCATTAGAAATCAATGCCAGTGATGTTGAGCTTGATTGTAACAATTCAATTATTACTGGTGGAGGCCATAATGGGTTTGGTGTCCGGGCTGAACATTTGGAAAATGTTAACATTACAAATTGTGAAATCAAGAATTATCAAAAAGGTATAACTGTTCGCAATGTCTCAAGGGGTTATATTACTAATAATGAAATTCATCTTGATGATGCTGGCATTGAATGTGATGGTAATATTTCTAATTTTACTATAAGCAATAATGAAATTTATCTCACAGATGGGGTTGGGATAGGAGTTATGGGTTCAAGTGATAATAATATCACTAGTAATCTAATATATTCAAACAAAGCAGGTGGTTTAGAAATTAATGATAATTCAGATGACAATATCTTCCTAAACAATACTCTTTACAATAATACTCTTGAAAGCATGCATAGGGAAATATATTTTGGTGGTATGTCTGGGGAACCTGATAATAACGTTTTCACTGACACTTTTATTTATGATACTTCATACATTTACATTCAATTTGATTCTGGGCTTGGTAGTACACATAACCAGACGTTTAACAATTTAACGATAGGTTACAATTCAACTATTGGTTTGGTCAACTGGGAAACTCTTGAACTTAATAATGTTACTTTGAACCAGACTAATTTGATGTTGGATCCAGAATTCATTTCCTTGAATACCAGTGAAGATGTTGCTGTCCAGTTTGATGTTCCTTCAAATGTTACGATTTATAATAATGGGACATGTACAAACCTTTGGTATTATTCATTGGCTGGTTATCCTCAGACACGGGATGCTATTATTGCTGGTGGCACTCCTTACAGCCCTGCATATACAAGTTGTGATGCAGGAACTGATATTGCAACTTTCTCTGTTACGGGATGGAGTGGCTATACTATTGATAGGGGATACTATACTGGTTGTGTTGACTTGACTAATAGTTCAACTTATGATTATGATGGAGATACAGTGGATAATATTGTAAACTCCAGTGATGGAACTGCAATATTCTATATTAATGATGATGTTACTTTGTGTCCAGATACCTATCTAGTTGATGCTTCAGATGGAGATAAGGCATTTAACTTTAACTGTAGCGATTGTAGTTTTGATTGTAATAATTCAATAATTAATGGGACAGATGATGATGGTTATGGGTTTTATCTAGCATCAGAGAATGAGATTAATCTAAGCAATTGTAATGTTTATAATTATAGTAAAAGTATTACAATTGGTTCAGGTTCTAATCATTTTCTTACTAACAATACTGTTAAGTATAATGAATATGGAATTCACCTTGTGTCCACCACCACCACCACTCTCACTAATAATACCGCAAATTTAAATAAATATTATGGGTTTTACCTTTCATCCAGCTCCACTGGCAATACCCTTACAAACAACACTGCGAATTCAAATGGAGGAGGCGGGCTTGACATTTTCACCAGCTCCAATAACATTTTCTCCTACAATATATTCAATCTCAATGAAGCAAGTGGGATTAAATTCTACGACAACTCCAATGGCAACACTTTCTCTTATACCTCCATCAACTCAAATGACGATTCTGGAATCCAATTCACCAACAGTTCTGATAATTCTTTTACTCATAGTACAGTTTATTCCAATCAGAAAAATGGAATATTTATTACTGTGAATTCAACAGCCAATACTTTTGTTAATACTACATTGTACAGCAATGGTCAGGCATCTTCATCTTATTATGAAATATCGTTTGATTATGATGATGCTGTTTACCCTGATACTAATGTCTTCAACGATACATTCATCTATGACAACACTGAATATCTTAAAACAGACGTAGATTTCACGTCAGCACATAACAATACATTCAACAATTTAACTTTAGGTTACAACTCAACAATGGGCTGGATCCATTGGCCGGGACAGTTGCAGGTTAATAATTTTGATTTGGATGCTGACAGTATCAAATTAGGTGCAGATTTTGCTTCCATAAATTCAAGCGATTCGTCTGCTGTCCAGTTTAATGTTACTGCTAATATTACAATAACTTATGATGATTGTGATATGCCTTTGTTTGTTTTGTCTGGTCTTCCGGAAAACTCTTCAATTATCCAGAGCGATGGTTCGGAGTGTGAGGGGTGTAGTAAACTATCATGTGCTGACGGGTCTGCAGTATGGGAAGTTCCAAGCTGGTCCGGATATTCAGAAGGTTCAAATACGGCACCGTCAGTTGTTCCAGGTTTAACTCCCGCCATTATATATTTTGATACCAATGCAAATTGTACTGTTAATGTTACGGATGACCATAGTGCTACTTGTGACGTTTACTTTGAATGGTATGTGAATGATGCAACTGTCTTAAATGAAACAGTAGAAGATTTGGCTAATGCAACCAATGCAAGTTCAATTTTAAATTATGGCAACTTTTCTGTCACAGATGAAATCAATTGTACAGTTTACGCTGACGACAGTTTGGAAAATTCAACAAGGGAAAGTGTAACAACAACAGTTGCAAATTATGTTCCTTCTTTGACCGCACCGGTTTTGATTCCGTCAACTGTTTATACTGACACTGATGTAAATTGTTCAACAACTGTAACCGATGGCGATAGTGAAGCTTCAACGGTTTATTTTGCATGGTATGTTGATGGGCGTCTTATGTTCTCCCAGAACTATGCTGATGTTGCAAGTGATACAGAAAAGATTTCCACTTTGGACAATTCATATTATTCAACTGGTGCAACGATAAATTGTACGGTTTATGCCAATGACGGCACAGACAATTCAACGTTTAAAAACGTTACAACTCCTGTTGAGGCTTATGGTAATATTAATATTACAATAACCGATCCCACTGAAGATTTGGATGTACATGATGAAGAGACGTTCTATGTTAATGCTACTTTAACCTGTGAAGTGGGCGGAAACGATTGCGGTGACGTTGTAGCTATTTTGGATCCTTTAGATGACTGGGATTACAGGAAGATAGTAACTGTTACGGAAAACAATGGAGATACTATTGACAATTATCCAGTCAGAATAGATATTAATACCACTGATTATGTTACTGCCGGTAAGATGCAATCTACTTGTGCAGACTTACGGTTTACGGATGTTTCCGGAACTGCGTTAAGCTATTGGATTGAGGATACTTCTACTTGTAATAATGCTGGTGAAAATACTATTGTATGGGTAAAAATATTATCCTTGGCAGCAGACAGTGAATCATCAATAAATATGTATTACGGCAATTCAGATGCCAGTGCAGAAACCAATGGCGAAAACGTGTTTGATTATTTTGATGACGGAACAAGCGATAAGTCGGCGAATTATCTTAACCCTGCCGGTACAACTCTTGTTTATGATTCAGGGAATGATGAATATGATTTTACAATTACCGGGGCAAGCAAGAACGCTGATGTCCTTATTGATATTGCAGACAGAAAGAATTTTGCGATATATGCTGAGTTTGCGTATAGAACGTTTGGTGCAGGTGCACAGAATACTCAGTTCGGTTTGATTGGTCGTTATGTAGATTCTAATAATTGGATTCGTGGAAGGGTTAATGATTATAATGGTGCAAGCAGTTCAAGGATAGATTTCTATAAAGATCTAAGTGGCGTGTTTACGGAGTTTGATACTACTCTTTACAGTTCAGATGTTGGTCTTAACAACTGGGAAAGTGTTGAACTTAAGATGTATTATGATAATGTAAGTTTTGAAAGCAGTTATCAGGATTATGATGAATCTGCTGATCTTGCCGGTACTTTAGATCATTCTGACGGGTTAGGTTTGTTCATGGGGTATGATGTAAATTCCCAAATCAGTTTCAAAAATGTGCGAGTTAGAAGTTATGTTTTAAATGAACCAACTGTTAGTGTGGGTTCAGAAATTACTAAATTTATTATACCTGAAACGAGTGGTTCTCCTTTCTATACAAGTTCAGATAACCCAGTTGAAAAAACTGATGACTCATGTTTAGAGGCAATGGAAGTGGGAGAAGAATGTTCAATAAGTTGGTTGGTTACTGTTAATACTAGTGAGATAGACACTTATGACTTCTTTGTCATTGCGTTGAATCAAGAGGATGTTGAATTTAATTCTACGCATTGGGATGTGAACCTGGCTAATTCAGACCCTACAATAATTTCAGTATCACAACCCGCTTCCTTGGATCCTGGGTTCTGTGTTAATGTTAGTGTTGATGCAATTTTAGTTAATGTAACCGATGATAACGGTGCGGACACTATTAATATTACAACAGGTTACGTTAACTTTACTAATGGTGATGTCACTATAGTTTCAGATAGTTGTACCAATGCTTCAAGCGGTACATATTGGATTCAACTGAATTGTACGGGTGCACAGGTTAGGTATTGGGACTCTTCAGGTTTCTGGGCAATGACTGTATATCTTGAGGATGATGATGGTGCAAATGCTACAAATGATTCTTTGTCACTTACCTATAACGAAGCGTCCAATCTTAATGTAAGTAATGCTATAACGTTTGGTTCTGTTAATGTTGGATCAAACAATAATTCAATGACCGGGTCTTATAATATAACAAACTGTGGAAATACTCCATTGGATACTAACATTACTGGTGCAAACATTTCAGATGGTGCAGGCCATTATTTATTGGCAACACAATTTTATATCAATGACAATGCGTCTATTGGGGAAGGAACAAAAGATCCAAAACAACTTAGCGTAGCATCACAAAGTTATTCAAAACCTGATGGTGGACTTGCATATGGGTTGGTTGGGTCAACATGGGATATTTGGTTCTTTTTAACAATTCCTGAGGGACAAGAAGTAGGTACTTATAATGTGGGTAGTTTCCAGTGGACTCCGTATAAGTATGAATAATTGGGCATTGTATAAATTGGGTATAGTATTTGATATGGGGATAAAATATTGTAGTAGGATGTGCATATAGGAATAATATTATAAATTTTAAAGTTATGTTGTAAAATAATTGTGAAGGAAAGTGTGAAGGAAATTGTAAAAGAAATTGTAAAGGAAAGTGGGATGTATGAAAAAAAGTAAAATATGCTTATTGGTGTTTTTGGTTGTATTTGCGTTATGTTACAGTCAGATAGTGCCTCAATCCACGATTACAGTTACTATTAATGCTCCTCCTAGTATAACCGATCCCTCTATTACTCCTTCAACTGTTTATTTGGATACTGATGTAAACTGTACTACAACTTTTATGGATGCTAATGGTGGAACAGGAACTGTTAATTTCAATTGGTATGTAAATGATGTTGGTACTTTCTCTGAAAGTTTCAGTGGGATTTTAAGTGGAAGCAGTGCAACTTCAACTTTTTCATCTTCAAGTTATGATGGTGATGATGTAATCAATTGTACTGCTTATGCCAATGACGGCACAGACAATTCTACGTCAAAAAGTGTAGCCAAAACAGTAATTTATTATGCAACTGAAGTTAACTGTACTAATAATGTTGATGATGATGGTGATGGGGCTGTTGATTATGGGGATTCTGACTGTTCAGGGTGTATTGATTTTTCAGATTTTAATACTTATCAGGGCGTTGTGGTCAATTCAAGCGGTCAGTTTTATATTAATGGTAATGTAACGTTATGCCCTAATACTTACACGATTGATACTGGCGATGATGAAGGTGCAATTATTATTAATGCAAGTAATATTTACCTTGATTGTAATGGTGCTGAACTCAATGGTGTTGACGATGAAGGTTATGGGATTTATAATGATGGAAAGGATTATGTAAATGTAAGCAATTGCACGATTTATGATTATGAATGGGGTATATATCTGTATAATGACGCAGATCATGGATATATTACAGACAATACTGCTTTTTCAAATCACGACGGTGTTTACGGTATGTCAAGTCCTGACAATACTTTTGTAGATAATAATTTTAGTTTAAATAGTTATTCGGGATTTTACCTGTGGCTTGATTGTGATCATTCTATATTCACAAATAACATTGCAAATTCTAATGGGAATTATGGCATCCGTTTAGAATCTCATGCTGATGATGTACTCACAGGAAACACTGCCAATTCTAATGTGGAAGGAATTGCATTATATTCCTGCGACAATCAGGTATTGACAGATAATACTATGAACTTAAACAGTGGGTATGGGATTTATGTTTGGGATAGTGATGAGAATGTTTTAACAAATAATGATATAACCTTTAATGGTGGGACCGGGCTTGGTATTTCATCCAGTTCCAATAGTAACTTTACAAATAATGATGCCAGTTTAAATGGTGTTGATGGGATTATTTTGCAGTATGATGCAGATAATAATATTTTTACAAATAATACTTTTAATTCAAATGATGACGACGGAATTTATCTCATTAATAGTTCTTTTAATACTTTTACAAATAATACTGCAAATTTAAATGGCAAGGGAATTGTCCTAGTTCTTGATTCTAATGATAATATTTTTACAAACAATCCTACTAATTCAAATACTGAGGAAGGAATTCGTATTGAAACGAGTTCTGGGAACAATTTTACAAACAACACTATAAACTCAAACACTGGTCCGAGTATTTATCTTCAAAATGCCGCATCAAATACGTTTACGCATAATGATGTCGATTCAAACGCTGGTGAAGAGGGGATTTACCTTGTTGGAAATTCTACTGAGAATTTATTTGTTGATACTGTTTTGACTATGGCTACTGATAATGATTATTATGCAATATATCTTATGTATACTTCTGTTTATCCGGACAACAATGTTTTTAACGATACTTTAATTTACAATACTAGTAACTATCTTTTAACCAGTGAAAGCTTTGGGCAAGATCATAATAATACTTTTAATAATCTTACTTTAAGTTCAACTCAAACTTTGGGTATGGTGAACTGGCAAGCATTAGAAATTAATAATGTTGATTTAACTGGTGCCAATTTTAAATTGGATCCTGCCTTTGTTTCGTTAGATTCTACTAATTCATCTGCTCAGCAGTTGAACGTTTCAGCTAATATTACAATTAGTGTAAGTGATTGTTCAGATTATATTATCTATAAACTTGCCGGTTTCCCTGTGGTTATTGAAGATATTCTCGCAAGCGGTTCATTGTATGTCCCTTCATATTCATTATGTTCCAATAATGAAGTAACGTTTACTGTTGAAGGTTTCAGTGGTTATGCTGCATTACTGGCAGAAGTATGCAACAATGGGGCGGATGATGACGGCGATGGTTATACTGATTGTAATGATCCTGACTGTGACGATTCAGCTTATTGTGCTGTTACGTCTCCTATTGAATCATCAAGGTTTAAAGTTTCAAAGAGTACGGTATGTGCAGGCGAGGTTGAATTTACAGTAACTCAAAGGGGAACTGATGTTAATGTTGATGACGTTGATGTTTACATTGATGGTGAAAAGAAAGGCAATACCAACAGCGGTATATTTTCCTATGATTTTGACGTAGGTCCACATTCCTTAAAGTTTGTTAAGGATGATTATGATGATTATGAAACGACTTATTCGTTTATTGAATGTGACTCGTGTGACTGCGACAGCAATGATGCATGTTCGGACACTGAGTTTTGTGACGGTTGTTCTTGTAACGAGTTAACATGTCCTGAAGGGTTTACTGCTTTAGGTCACTTTTGTCAACCATTAGAAGAATGTAATAGCAATGTTGATTGTGCATATAACCAACTTTGTATAGATAATTTGTGTGAGATTATACCTTGTGACTGCGGGCAGGTAATAAACAAGGTTTGCATATCGTATGAATGTTGTAAGGATAGTGATTGTTCACAGGGCAGTGTTTGCGTAGAAAATGGTTGTTACAAATTACCTGAGTATGCATCTCATTCCAATCAAACTTATCAAACCGCCAAGCAGGATTTAGAAAAGATGGTTGATACTGTTGTAGAGTTTGATAGTGTAGATTTATCTTCCGAAAACAGGGAGATTTTAGAAATGGCAAAAGAAGCACTGCAAAGTGGGGACTATGAAACTGCAGAGAATTTATTAGGCAAGATTGAGCAGATACCTGATGAAGATAATATTGATGTGTATACTCCTTGGGTTATAATTTTCGTTGCCCTTGTTTTGGCAATAGTTATTCTTTATTGGTTTAAAGGTTCAGATCATCAAGATGAAGCAAATGATATGGTTGTTGAAAAAGAAGTAAAAGATAAGACGAAAAAGTAAAAGATAAGAAGAAAGATGAAAAGGATAAGGGGAAAAAGTAAAACTGTTACATATCTTCTTCTTCATGAATTCTTCCCATTGACTCTTCTTGGATTATTGCGTAGATTGATGTCGCAATGATCGGTGCAAGTGGAATTTGTACAAACCATTCTCCATACTTATCAAGAAATTCTGGTTCGCGTTCAATTGAATCAGTGGTATAAATCTTAAGCAGTTTTCCTTGCTTATGATATTCATCAAACATCTTATGAGATTCTTTTGTGAATAGGGCATGTGTTGCAATGATTACAACTCCTTTTGCTCCTTTTTCTATGGCATTATCAATCAACTCTTTCATTGTTCCGCCACTGTCAATTATGTCGTCAGGTACCAATACTATTTTATCTTTTACGTCCCCATAGAGTTTACTTTCTTTTATTGTGTTTGCTTTGCTATTATCTCTTTCTTTTTCATTTCTAACTCTAGGTAGATCTAATGCGTCATTGAATTTTTGCGTTCTCTTCACACCGCCTGCATCTGGTGAGCATAATACAAAATTTTTAAGGTCTTCACCAAAATACTCTTTTAGCTTTTGAAGTATTCTTTTCGAGGCATACAAATTATCAACATGAGCATTTAACATTGCTGTTATTGACACTGTGTGTGCATCAAAAATTAATAGGTTTTCAATATTCACACTTGTTAGTAGTCTTAAATGGGTTCTTAATGTTGTGATTTCTCTTTTCCCTTCTCTATGGTCTTGTCTTGCGTTTGAAAGGTAAGGACTTACTACACTAACATTGTATGCAGATCCATCAATATTTAACCCCCCCATTAAATGATATAATTCATTATCATTTTCTGGGATGTTTCTATGTCTGTATCCTTTAGGAACTGTTAAAGGTACGGCTTCATAAGGGTTAGTTATAATGAAAACCTTCCCCCCTCTCACTGCATTAAATTCTATTTTATATTCTGTTGATGCAAACTCAATATATTTTGGGGCCATCGGTTGAATGAGTCCGTTAGTACCAACATTTCTGCCTATTTGTGCCTCTATATTTTCTATTTTTTGTTTTAATGAGGTAAGATGGCACTGATTAACAAATCTTCCTGTTTCTTTATATTGTTCTATTTCCTGTTTGAGCAAATTATGTCTTTTTAAAAATAAGTTGTTAAGTTCCCTACAAACATTTTCTGCTTGGTTCTTTCCAGAGCGGGTATATGTTATAATTAAATTTTGGGTCATCTTTATCTCCTTTTATAATTAAGTTTCTTTAAATCTTATTTGAACTTACATTTCATTTAATCCCATATCTTTTAAAATATTGTTATTCTTTGTGTTTATTGTATGTTTGGCAATAAACTGAAAAATAAACAACAATAATTAAAAATAAACAAAGAGAAACTAAAAAATAAGAAAAAAATAAAAAGAAAATTTACTTTTTAATAAAACCCTTTATTGCATTTATGAACTCGGGCGGTACAATGTAAATCTTCTTTTTTGAATGGTTGTCTGAACTAATGTCTGCTAATGTTGACAATGTTCTCAGGTACATTGACCCTTTTCCTCCCATGTTTTTACCGGCTTCCTCAAAATTTATGGCAGCTTCAAGTTCACCGCTTGATTTAATGATAAGACCTCTCTTTTCCCTTTCCGCTTCAGCCTGCCTTGCCATTGCTCGTTTCATGGTTTCCGGAAGAACTACATCTTGAATTTTGATAGATTCAATGTCAATTCCCCAAGAATGTGCCATCTTGTCAACGATTTTTTCAATGCTTTCAGCGATTTTAGTTCTTTCGTTTAACACTTCGTCCAATGTCATTGTACCTATGACATCTCTTAAAGCGGTTTGTGAATATCGTGAAATCGCATAGCTCGGGTCTCTGACCTTAGTTATTGCTGTTCTGGGTTCAATCACTTTGAAATATACGACTCCGTTTACATATACTGAAACATTGTCTGCAGTCATAACTTCCTGTTTAGGTATATCCAAGGGGGTGGTTCTGACGCTTGCAACGAAAACCTCATCAATAAATGGGATTGCGAAAAACAGACCAGGACCAACATCACTTGAATATTTCCCTAATCTTAAAACTATTCCTCGTTCCCATTGTATGTTCTGTCCGATTCCAAAAAAGGTAAACTTTTTCTTAACAACTTGATTATAATTAAAAAACATATGCTCACCTATTTCTTATCTTTTATCTTTATGATGTCTAATGCATCCATATTGTCCAATGGTATTAAGAAATTGAATTCTGCATTGCTGTCTCCGGAAATGTCTGAAATGAATGATAATGTCCTAAGATTCATGGCATAACTGTTCGTTTCCATAATCTTTGCAGCTGCCTTGATGTTTTTTGATGCTTCAACTTCGCCTTTTGACATTATGATGACTGCACGTTTTTCCCTTTCCGCTTCAGCCTGCCTTGCCATTGCCCGTTTCATGTTTTCAGGGAGTTCTATATGTTGCAGAGTAATTGAAACTACCTCTATGCCCCATTTTTTCATATCGCTATCAACAATATCCTGAATTTGTGTTGCCACATTATCTCTGTCTGCCAGGATTTTGTCAAGTTCAACGCCCCCTACAACGTCACGGATTGCCGTTTGTGAATATAGG
>CAYOKY010000003.1:0-20764 GCA_964404695.1 Microcaldota archaeon
CAATTATCAATCAACCCGCAAACTTGAGTTGAATCACAAACACCGTCACCGCAATGGAGAGGACAGTCCATGGGGGAGGTGCAGACATTTTCCCCTATGCCGCATTCGCCATTGCCCTGGTAAGAACAGCTAAAGGAAGTATCCGTGGCAACGTAGCATTTCCCGGCCTCTGGGTAGGCGTGAATAATAGTGATGAGGCCTGCGCAGCATTCTTCTCTGATATATTCTAGTCCATCATCAATTTCAATATAACCATACCCTATTTCTCCCTCGCCAATACATTCATCTGCACAATCTTCAGGGCAGTTTTCAACAGTTTCAAGCGCATACTCACACCACCCAGCAGTTCCACCAGAATTAACATTACACTCATTAGTTCCAGGCGACCAACCAGATGCATAATCAACATCCGGACATATACAATCCCCATTAGGGAATAACTCTGTACAGTCCTTAACAGGAACACAAGAAAGAATTTGTTCATTACATATTCCATCTCCGCAGATAGGTAAAACAGAGTCACTTGCACATCCATCTACTTTATCAAAATCCTTGTCTGATGGGTTAGACGTATCATACACAGACAACGAATACATGGAACTGGAAACGTCATCATTAATATCATAATAGTTTCCATTTTCCTGGTTATTGTAACATATTCTGTTGCCTTCAAAATCATTTGAATTTGCCACTTCATTATCAATACCGTCATGAGTATTAAAACTAATTATATTATTAGTAAATACATTATCAGTCACTGCAACTCCGGACAGTTTCAGGCCAGGACCCTGTGACGCATTAAACACATTATCAATAAAAGTATTATAACGAACCATCATATTTAATGAAACACCGTGAGGACCGTTACCAGTTACATTATTACTTTCAAAATATGAATTCTGAACATTTTGTAATGTTATTCCGCCGTAATACCCAAAGTTGTCAATTATACGATTGCCAGTAACATTCATATTAGTGCACGTGAATAATCTAAATCCGCCATGACCATTGTTTAGAATAACATTATCTTTAACAAGACAATCTGACATTACAGACAGGTAAAGACCTGTCTCACCATTATACTGGATAGTGTTACCGGAAATAACATTGTCATCACCCGCAGCGGGCGTAGAACTTCTTATACCTTGCCTGAGGTTATGTTTAACCTGATTATTGGAAAATACATTTGACCCTGAATACGTTGCAAACATAATCCCATTATTATTATGATGGAGATAATTATTATCAATCAGGTTACGTTGCGAACCAACAGGAGTATCATAACCAGTACCACTATGATCCAAAACATTTATTCCTTCATAGAAATCATAAATTTCACAATTTTCAACAACTGCATCATCAACTGCAAACAATGAAATTCCTGAAACCCAGGCAACATTATTGTAATCAGGGTTTGCGCCCTCAAAAATACCGTCAGGCCCAACAAGCTTAGAATTGTTGCAATCCAAAGTTATGCCCGACTGATTAAGATAAATTGCAGGATAATAACCCTGATGAATATCACCAGTGGGCACGTCAAAATTATAAGTATCCTCACAAAGCGTAACATCATCATTAATGTAATAAGTCCCATCAACAAGATTAATTTTACCGCGATACGTTGCTGGGTCTGACAGGTTTACACAACCCGTATGTTGTTGACAGTCACAAGTTAAATAGTCCAAATAACTAGGATTACCATCAATGTTTAGTGCTAATGATTGGCAAGCAGACCAATCAACATTAACTCTACAATACTTAACATTGTCATCAAACAATATTCCACCTAACCCTTCACACAACTGATCAGTTAACTGTTTACCGCCCTCATAAATAATACAAGCACTAACCTGTGCAGAACATGTACCGCCATTGCAACTATTATCATCATAACAGATCTGGTTTTCTAAACAATCATCCTGGCAATTACATCTCTGACCAAAAGTCCCGCCAATCATCTGGCAACGTTGAGCACTCAACCCAATGACTTCACAAACACCGTTGTTCATCATACCGCCGTAAAGATCTGAACACTGCTGAGGATTGTCAGCAATAACTCCACAATAACTCAAACAATTACCGCCGTTGCAACTTTGATCATTATAACATGACGATTCCTGTAAACATGAACCTGTGCTTTCAGATTGTGCAGGATAATAAATCACACCGGTTGGTGTTAACAATAAATGACCTGTTTTAACTCCCACGATAGTTAAATCAACACTAACCTGTTTTGAAGGAGCATTCAAATGGACTGAATTTGGATCGGTTTCATATATATTTGTAACATAAGAAACGTCATTAAACGTTAATTCCCTGATAA
Source organism: Microcaldota archaeon (assembly GCA_964404695.1). Lineage (GTDB taxonomy): Archaea > Micrarchaeota > Micrarchaeia > Anstonellales > JAGGVH01 > JAGGVH01. Next base: position 2,324 of record CAYOKY010000003.1, read on the forward strand.
CGTCCAACGTTGTCAAATTATAAAATGTAACCTTGGAAGGTTTTGAACTTAACACTAATAACTGCCCAAAACTTATGGCCAAATCCTCACCGAACAGGTTGCCAGAACTGACAGGATGCAAATAATCTTCTGCGCTGTTAATAACTGCAACCGCATTAGTTCCCGGACTGCCAACAAAAACGTATGAATCATAACTGGTCAGTGCACTGCCCAACATTGAATTCGAATCTTCGGAAATTGAATATGAACCGCCAATATGACTTTGCATGTCAACATAACCACCGGGCAGGTTGGCCAACCCTTTAAACAAATTAAATGACGGTGCACTGATAATAAAAGTGTCACCTGACCCGTATAAGTCGCCGGTTATCAAATCGCCAGTATGTAATACCCCATCCATCTCAGTCATGGATAACCATGTTGCAGATTTCAAGTTCTGGAAAGGTAAAGATGAAATATAAGTCAAATAATAATGCCACCTTTCATCCTTGTTCGGCCCGTAAATGCTTGCAAACTGTAAACCTAAATAATCCTGGCCGTTAAATTCTAAAACCTTGACAGACCACGGTGCCTCAGCAAACCTATCAGAATGATAACTGCAAACAGTTTGAAGTTGTGAAGATGTATAATCCTGATATTCAGAACCGCAGTCATATGACCCGAACCCATAAATCTTTGAATCAAAATTCTTAGATGATACTGATTGCCCTATCATGACATCTTTTGTGTCAATAAAATATACCTTTTGCCTGTCAGCAGTGTAAACTGTATATTCATCACAATCAAATGATAACAATTGACTGTTAAAAGTCACATTATAACTGGGCAAGTCATACCAACCCAGATCAGAGTAAAATGTTTTATATGAACTGAAATCTTCCGGAGGACTGAAAAATGTTAATTGTGACGATTGACCGTCACTGCTTAAAGCAACAAGATAATTATCACAAAACCTGGTTTCAAGAATATTCGGAACATCAAAGTATAACCCGGTTGCAGGAGTTAATGAACTTTCACTGCTAAACTTAGGGTCCAATGTCAATACCTCATCAGAACCGATGTGTGCTTTAATGAAAGTATAAATCATTGTCTTGGAATTGTTGCGTACAATGTAAACCAAACTGTCATGAGGTTTCAGGTCACTAAAATCATAACTATACGATTCATCAGACGTGGTGCCCAGAGTAATCTTATCATAATTTATTGTTATGACATTATTATTTTGAACATCGTCATATTTGAAAGTGTAAGATACTGCGTCAGTTATTGCACTGAGCTCATCATTAGTAAAGTTTGAACTTGTAAACACTAAAGGCGATTCTGTAACATTATATACACGGCCTTCAACCTGTACAACTTCATAATCAGATGTATGTTTGAAATACGCTACAACGTCCTGGGCATACCCATTATTTTTAATGATGAAAGAATGTTTATATTCCGGTTCATTGTTATACGTGCCATCAGTTTCTTTTTCTAAAGTATTGACAACCAACAAGTCACCCACCTGATACTGCAGTTCGGACAATTCAGGAGTAACTTTTTCGGATAATAAAACAATATCAGTATCAAGGGTACCAAAATTAATCAAATTGTTATAAGCAATCACACCACTCCCAAGCTCACCTATAGAACCAACATCAAATCCGGTAGTCTGCGGAACGTTAACTTCCACAACGTTACCTTCACCGTAAACAGTCAAGCCATCGTAATTTATACTTTCAACCGGGCTGTCAACACTAGACTCAACATAAACATCTTCGGTATCCACCTCATCAGTGCACCCTAAAAATAATAACCCAAAAACTATAATCAATAATAATAAACCTTTCATATTAATCCCCTAAAAAACTATAATTCGTAACCTTATAAGTATAATGGAAAAAATACAAAAATATAATATAAACTAGATAAAAAATGCAAAAAGATAATATAAACTAGATAAAAAATATAATATAAACTGGATCGGACATATAATATTAAATGGACCTGGCCGGATTTGAACCGGCGATCTCTCCCGTTCTTAAAACTTCTTTTTTTAGTTTTGATTTCATCTTTTCTTGATGAAACTTCTTTTTCCAAAAGAAGTTTCTGTGAGGGGAACGTCCTAACCACTAGACCACGGGTCCACATCTTTGCTTGGCCAAATAAAACCAAGAATTAATATTATTTTTTAATATTATTTTTTAATATTATTTTTGGATCTTAGTTTTGGATATTATTTCCAATATTATTTTTTAATATTATTTTTACTTTTCGCTATCATTTTCAATATAAAGTGAAGGTTTAGTTTCAATATAAACCGAAGGTGCAATCAACCCTTTAACCAATAATGTTTGTCTTTCTATAAATGATAACCCAACTTTTCTGTTAAGCACGGGAATGCCCAACCTTTGAATCTTGTCAAGGATGTTAACATAAACCGCACCCATGAGATATATCCCCATCTTTGAATCCTTGTTAACATTCTTAAGCAAAGGATTGGCCTTAGTATAATATTCCCTTGCCCTTTTGATCTGAAACTTCATTAAATCTACAAATTTATCATTAAATTCACAACGCAAAAGTTCAGTTTCTGAATACCCAAACCGTTTAAGGTCTTCCAACGGAAGGTAAATCCTGCCACGCTTGGCATCCTCGCCAACGTCACGGATAATATTAGTAAGCTGTAAAGCTATGGCCAGATATCTTCCATATTCAACAGATAAAATGTTATTATAACCAAATATTGCAAGTGAAATCTCGCTTATTGTTGTTGCCACGAGTTCACAGTATAAAACCAATTCTTCAAACGTTTCATACCGGTTTTTTATAATGTCCATCCTGCCACCGTCAATCAACCTCATGAAAGATGACTTCTGAACAGGATAATTCTGAATGGTGTGAGCTAACGCACGGGTTATCGGATGACTACCACCCTCGCCCGCGTAAGCGTTGTCAAGATACCTCTGCCATTTCATTAAAGCCGCTTCAATCTTCATTCTTCCTGAACCTTCGTCTTCATCAACAAGGTCATCAACATACCGACAAAATGCATATGATGCAAAAACCGCTCTTCTTTTCTTCTTAGGTAACATTGTAAACCCAAGATAGAAATTCGTTCCGCGGTTACGTGTCAACGCTTCACAATATTGATAACAATCGTCAAGTGACATATGGGCAAACGGTTTGGTTAAAATATATGAATCACGGTCAACCCATTGCTGATATTTAGCTTTAACTTTATCAACAACATGATTAGGTATCAGTTTAATATTATTAACAGAAAACATCAATAGAATATTATCTATGTAATGCTTTTAAACTTAACCCATTAACTTTTAAATAATGGATAAACTTGATTATGCCTATCTTAGAAACATACAAAATAATGAAAAAGCAGGCATGGGACTAAGCAAACTTGACGAGAATTTTTATGATGAGGCAAGTGAGTATATCAACATGTTAAAAGACAACAGTCAAAATAATCCATCGCTCGTGAGCTTAAGGGAATTTGAAAATGCTCGCAAAGTGTTTGAAGAGGTAGTTAACATCAGAATTAAGAAAATCCTGTTAAATGTCCTGCAACTGACTGATGCACCGATAAATGTCACAGTATCAGAAAGGGACTTTTATTCAAAAATCAAGGAAACAGTCCAAAAGTTTAAGTTTGAACAGTTCAATTTTGACCAGAATAACAAAAAACGCAATGAAACAGGCAAAACGCTTAAAACAGAAGGGTTTAAAAAGGTTAAAACAGTAAAAGATATACCACAGTATAGAGGTTCTGATGGCAACATATACGGGCCATATAAACAAGGCAGAAGTGTATCTGTTCCCAAAGAAGAAGCAGATTTTCTAATATCAAACCAGATGGCAGAATAAATGCATGCTTCAAGAATTTCATATTAACAAATTTGAAAGATGAATTTAAAATAAATAATTAAGTTTAATTAGGAGGTAATATTATGGAACATCCAAAAGAAGTTAATGTATATTGCCCATTCTGTAAGGCATATAAAAAACATAAGGTTAAGATGGCCTCTAAAGGGTCAAGGAATAGAAAACTATCTAAAGGTAACAGAAAACACGATAGAAAACTTGAAGGTTATGGCGGTAAACGAAGAGGTAAAAAAATACCACGAAAACAGGCCAAGCCACAAAAGATTATATTGATTTGCGAAGAATGCAAAAAGAAACATGAAAAGATCGTTGGGTCAAGAACCAAGAAAAAACTTGAACTAAAGGATAAGGCATAGGTGATTGAATGAGTGGTAGATTTATTAAGGTTAAATGTTCAGCATGTGGTGCTGAACAAATCATTTACGGGAACGCAACGGTTAAAACTAAATGCAATGTATGTGGAGCAGAATTAACCAAGCCAAACGGCGGACGTTCAGAAATAATTAATGTATCTTTCAAAGAGGTACAATCTATTTAGGTGAGTGTTTGGAAGAAAAAGCAAGTCCAGAGATCGGCGAATTAGTCATAATAAAAATAAAAAAAGTATTCAAATACGGTGCGTTTGTTGAGCTTGAGGAATATGAGAAAATTGATGGATATATCCCAATCGGCGAAGTCGCATCGCGATGGATTAAAAATATTCATGAATTCGTATCAGTAGGACAAAAAACAGTTGCAAGAGTTTACAGACTTGATGACAAAAGAAACCAGATAGATTTATCACTTAAACGAGTCAGCGAAAATGACAAGAAACGCAAGATTGAAGAAGTCAGAAGAAACACACGTTCACTCAAACTGTTTGAAGTTGCAGGCAGAAATAGCAAGCTTAGTGAAGATAAAATTGCAGAATACATGAGTGACATTATTGAATCGTACGGCGAATTGTATGAAGCCATGGTTGCAATTTCAAAAGATAAGGAAGAGGCAATCGAAGACTTTGAGTTTCCTAAAACATTCATAAAAGAACTTGTCAAGGTTGCAACAGAAAACATGAAACCTCCAGAAGCAGTAGTAAGATATGAATGCAAAGCAGAGGTTTATGAACCCAAAGGGGTTGAAATTATAGGTAGTTTATTAGGACCAAAAAAACCGCCAAAAGATATCACGATCAAGATTGAATATGCCGGCGCACCTAATTATCGTATTAAAATTGTTGGTCCAAACTACAAAGTAGTGGGTAAATATGCAGACAAATTATTTGACAAACTTAAAAAGGATTTCTCTGGTTTTAAGAGCATATTTGAATATGTACAGATAAAAAAGGGATAACATTGTTGAAATTAAGAAAATGTCAAAAATGCAACAGTTATACTTTAAAAGACATACATTGTGATACAAAAACAGTGTCAGCTCATTCACCAAAATTTAAATTGAATGACAAATATGGCAATTACAGAAGAATTATGAAAGGGTGGGAAAATGGAAATAATCAAAGAACTGAAAAAAGTTAACATAACAAAACCAATATTTATTGAAGGCATGCCCGGCATTGGCTACGTGGGCAAACTTACAGCAGATTACATCATAAAAAAGATGAACATGGAAAAGATTGCAGAAATCTATTCGCCCTATTTACCCCCAGAAGTTAAAATGCTAGAAAACGGATTAATTGAACCGATTAGTTATGGTATATATTATACAAAAAAAGGTAAGCAGGATTATCTACTGGTAACAGGAGAAGCACAACCTCCAGATTCAATTGGCCAGTTTAAAATGAATAAAATAGTAATTGATTACATTAAAAAATTCAAACCTGCAATGATTTTAACCATTGGCGGTTACGGAACAGGTAAAGTCAAAAAGGAAACAATCGTTTACGGTGCAACGAACGACAAACAATTAATAAAACAATATAAAGATTTGATAGTGTTCGGCAAATCACCGGGAAATATATTTGGCGCAGCAGGACAATTATTAATGTTCGCAAAAATGGAAAAAATTAGCGGATTATGTTTAATGGGCTCAACCCATGGCAGTTATATTGACGCGCGTGCAGCTGAAGCAATAATCAAAACATTAAACAAAATGTTTAAGATGAATATCAAACTTGATGATCTGGATGAACAGGTTAAAAATACTGACAAGATTATCAAGGAGATACAAAAAGAACTTAAAAATATGGAAGGAGCCAAACCAAAGTTACCTTCAAAGGGCAGTTATTTATAACTACTTTTTTTATTCTTTTTATTTTTATTCAAACCATATTAATTATTGTTTCTTGTATTAGTTATTTTTTATAATTTGATGATTATTTTATTTTTTGTTTTTATTGTTATTCTTTGGCTTTATTTTATTATTTGGTTTAATTTTAGTATTTGTTTTTATTTTATTATTTGATTTTATTGTTATTCTGATTAACGGAAAATATTGTTTGATTAACTGCAACTAACCGCAAATAAATAATCGCAGATATAACTACAAATAAAGATAAAATGATTAACTGCAAATAAAATAAAGTATAAAAAGAAGATAAAGATAACAAATAAATTATTTTGCTTTCTTTGCAATTTTAATTTTTCTGGGAGTAATGATTGCGTAACTCGTATTTTTCAAACGGGCAATATCACCATTGAGTTTTGTGACATGTTCCTGAATCTTGTCCAGATATTTCTTTAATAAAGATTTGTTTCTTTCTTCAATTGCTTGGAAATTGACAATCACAATATTTTTCTTTTTTAATTGTTCAAAAATTGGATTAATGTCTCTTTCATATTTTAAAGGCAACAAAATTATGTACATATCTGCAGGCTCATGTAAAACATCAATGTTCTCCATTTCCAACTCATCTAAATACTCTTCAATATTTACATCTTTAGCGTTTCCACCACCAAATACATTATCTAAAATACCCATATTCGCCACCTCATGTTTAAGAATTATACTATATCCTTAAAAACACTTCCTTCTTATAAACCTTTCTATGGACTCACAAAAAAAATCTCAAAATGACAGTCAAATAATGGATATCCAAAATGATATCCAGAATATTAGTAATCAAAATAAAGGGTCCCCTTCTTTCCATGAAATACTAGCACAGGATACAATTTTTAACGACTTGAATGCATTATCACCACATTTCGTACCAGACATTTTACCGCACAGAGAAGAAAAAATTACACAGATTATGAAACATGTGGCACCGGGAATCAAAGGCATAAGACCGCAAAACCTGTTCATATATGGGAAATCTGGCACCGGCAAAACATGCTCAGTAAAAAAAGTATTAAGGAAATTCAAGGAAGTTGAAGAACGTAAAGGCAGGATGGAATACTTAAACTGCCGAACATACAATTCCCGTTACAGGATTATTCAAAGAATAATACAAAAAACCAATCCCGAAGTAATGAAAGGCGGGTTTGGGTTAGCATATTTATACGAAAAACTGGTCAAAACATTAAACACAGATTACGCAATCATAATAGTTTTAGATGAAATTGACATGATAAAAGATCTGGATGACATGATTTATACACTCACAAGATTAAATGATGAAATTGACAAAGGTGGCATATCATTCATTGGCATTGCCAACAGGACTGACTTTAAGAAAAGTTTAGACCAGAGAAGCGTAAGCAGTTTAAATGAGAACGAAATCGTTTTCCCGCCTTATAATGCCGAACAATTAAAAACTATTTTAAAACAAAGAGTATGTTTAGCATTTGCTGAAGGAGTTGTAGATGACTCGGCAATAAATTTGACTGCAGCAATAACGTCCGCGGAAAACGGTGACGCAAGGTATGCATTAAAATTATTGGCAAGGGCAGGGCACGTTGCAGAAGAAACAAACATGGCAAAGATCACGGACAATGAAGTTAAACGCGCAAGGAGAAATGTTGAGGAAGACATAATCAAGGAAACGATATCAACTCTCCCGGACCACCAGCAAATAGCATTGTATGCCATAGCAAAACTTACAATATCCGGAAGCAAATACCAAAAATTAGGGGAAAGCAAAGGGTTCTTTTTTTCAGGGGAAGTTTATGAGGAATATGCTAAATCATGTTCACAATACGGGCGTAAACACAGGAGCGCAAGATGGCACCAGGAATATCTGAATGACTTGGAAAGTTTAGGATTAATTACCATGATTTATTCTGGCAAAGGAATACGTGGGCAAACTAAACTGATCAAAATCGGATACTCGCCAAAAGTTGTAGAAAAGGTAATTGACAAAAACTTTGAACTTGGCCTAATGCAAAACACGCAAGGAGATTAAACGGATAAATTGTAAATGTCCCATTTCAAATCTTTCTTTTCTTCAAGTTCATCTATCAATTGTTGTTTTAACATTTGTTTTATTTTAAGATACTGATTCTGCGGTAAAGGAGCATTACCGATTGCATTTCTTAAATTCTTAACATTAAAACAGAACATTGAATCGTGCACGTTTTCGCAGTTGTGACCGTAATAAAGATCCGTGCAATTGTCACACGAGTCAACTTCCATGCATCTTGTAAGTTTTTTTGAATAATATGAATTGATGCAGAAAGATGAAGATACATTAAACAATGAACCAAACATATTTTCAGACTGTTCAAGCCGTGAACCATAAGCGCACTTTTTTGAGGATACAGGGATATTAATCTTATAACAGTCACGGGAATTTGCAGTTGCCGGCGATTCAATAATATTAAAATTGTTGCCAAAAGTTACATCACCAGAAAAAAAAGCAATGTCAGAAACAATATCAACTATTTTGTTTAAATCAAATGAAATATCATTTAGTTTGTGTTCTTCAATGGAAACGTTTCCAACTTGTTTTATTTCCAATTCTGAAAGTGCCCTTTTCTTGCCTTTCTCACTGAAAATCCTGCCAATACTGTAACAATGAAACGTTTTTTGATTGGTAAACGCGGAAGGCAAATCAGTTATTGGAGGCACATGTTTTTGTAATAATCCTGAATAATCATCAATCTTACCCAAAGGTTTGCCTAAAACTGTTGAGCTGGTCCTTGCAAACGCTTCTTCCACTGGCTTTATGTCCTGTTTGGTCGTGGAGGGTTCAATGTTTAATTTCTTAGTTGGGTTTTTTGCAGTATATAATATATCGCTTAATGAAAAAAGTTTCTTGTCTTTTTTTAATTTGTCGCACATTTCAGACAACAACTTATGTTTTATACTCAAATATTTGGATTTGGGCACCGGTAAGTTGCCTATTAAAAAGTTCCTAGATACTGCACCAAAAGAAAACATGCATTCCCTGCAACCTATCAAGTTAGATGAATAATAACAGTCATGAATCTCCGTCCCCATATGACATTCAAAACACCTGTTTAAGATGTAGTTGGCCGTGCCCGAGATGCAATAATTGCAAACTGCTGAGTCATAGAAACCAAACAAATATTTGCCGTCAGTAGTCAAGTCAGTATACGCCAGACATTTGGAATTATAAGCTCTGTTGGATTCATATACATAACAACTGTCCAGAACATTACAACTTTTCTGAACATAATGTGAATTGCCCAAGACAACGTTTCCCGTATAATATATCCTTTCCTGAACTGCTTCAACTATTGAATCAATATCCTTGATTTCATTTATGTTCAAAGGTTCATATTTTTTGTTAAAATCAATCTCATCATAACCAATAAACTTTGATTTGTCAGAATATTCATGATTAGACAAATAAACATCTTTATTTGAAAGCTTGGATTGTTTTAAATTCTTTTCATCAAGATATTGCCTTAACCAAACCTCATAATCCTTAAGCTCGCCAACACTATCTTTGAACAAAATATTGCATGTGGTTTTCCAGGCATCATTAAGTTTATCGTAAGTTTGATCCATATATATTTATAGAATAACAAACATAAAAAGGTGTGTAGTAGTTCAAACTACGAAAAGTTTAAAAGGATAAATAAGTATAAAATACTATGAAAAAGGAATTGAAAGATTTTGGATTGACGGACAATGAGATTGAGATATATTTGGCGTTGTTAAGAATAGGTACTTCAACTCCTGCAATGATTGCAAAAAAAACCGGATTGTCCAGAACATACATCTATGACGCATTGGACAGATTGCTGGAGAAGGAAATAGTATCCATAATGTATATTAACAATAATAAGAATTATTCTGCCGCAGAACCTGAAAGGATAAAATACCTGGCAGAACAGAAAATGTTAAACATCCAGAAAATCGTTCCGCAATTACAAAAAATCATGTTGAAAACAAATGAGGAAATTAAAATTAACTGTTATCAGGGGCATTACATATACAGAACACTACTACAAGATATAATGTCAACACTGAAAAAAAATGATGAATGTTTGATTTATGGGTTGGACGACACATATCTTCTTGAAAATTTTGAATACTATGAAATGTATGTTAAAAGATATTTTGAATTCTTAAAGAAAAATAATATCAAAGAAAGAATCATTGCAAAAAGGGGAACAACAATACTTAAAGAGGCAAAAACGTCATCATACAAATATCTGTTAGGCAAAAAAATCGGCAATGTTATATTTGAAGTCTATGAAAACAAAGTCGGGATAATCCTGCTCGGGAAACCATTAAACTTAATACTTATTGAAAATAAACAGATTGCAGATTCATACAAGAACCAGTTTGAAATGCTGTGGAAGGTTGCTAGGGGGGATTCCAAGTTCTAGAAAGAACTACTTACCATCTTTCTTAGAGTAACTCACCCAAGTGATCACCTTTTATCCTTTTTATCAGTAAGTTTTTTCCTCTTTTTTGATTCATGTTCATTAAGATAGTTATCACTTGTTACTACAGAATGTCCAATTTTATTTTCTGCGTCTTTTCTTGCATTTCCCGCAACTTCGCCACCTTCCTTCGCAGAAGTTTCAAATTCATCAAAGTTCCTAACATCTTTATTGCGTGTTATTTCAGTTGTAACTCTTTCACCAAGCATTGAAAAAATCAATTCTAAATCATCCATATGATCTCTTAGATTTTCACGGTTTAAACCTTTAAATTCTTTATATTCACTAGGAGTTAACCCAAAAGTTGCTTTCGAAATTTCAGATGTTAATATAGCATACTCTTTATCAGTTTTTATGCCTCTTGTCTTCCATTCATCAGTTAATTCATCTCTTATTGCAATGCCACGCACTCTTTTTTCAATCCAATCATCAGAATATCCTTTTGCTTTGTATATACTTTTCATCCTAGCTTGGACCAGCTCTGGGTTTTCAATCTCTTGAACACGTTCATAACCCACTTTTGCCAACCACTGTTTGAAAGGTTCGGCTTTTTTAGATGGGATTGATTGGATTATTCTAAATGTATTTTTAGTGTTAGCGCAATCTGTTTCTCTTAATTTTCCATCGCCTGCAATTAATTTCAACTGTACGATTTTATCGTACGGTTCAAAACCTTCTAGTGAAAGCTTTGTTTTCAAGTCAGACCAATATCTTTTTGGATTAGTACTAACACCTAAAGCATTAACTATATCCACAATAGAAAACCACCATTCTTCATTATGCCATGTCCTCCGTATATTTTTACCCTTAAATACAACCAAACTGTTTTTTTCTATCATAAAGATTATATCTTATTTTTAATTTATAAATCTTCCCAGAGTAAATTTCCAATTATCAATTAAATAATAAACTAACCTTTTGGGATTTAGAAAGATTCAAATGATGTATGTCAAAAGATATTTTGAATTCTTAAAGAAAAATAATATCAAAGAAAGAATAATTGCAAAAAGGGGAACCACAATACTTAAAGAAGCGAAAACGTCATCATACAAATATCTATTAGGTAAAAAAATCGGCAATGTTATATTTGAAGTCTATGAAAACAAAGTCGGGATAATCCTGCTCGGGAAACCATTAAACTTAATACTTATTGAAAATAAACAGATTGCAGATTCATACAAGAACCAGTTTGAAATGCTGTGGAAGGTTGCAAAGAGGAAATGACAATTAACTACTCAACCCAAATAATTAATCTCCTTTGTCAACCCTTTATTTCCCAAGACAAGGAAGGATAAGGCAAGGAGCGGGACTATCAAATTGAAAACCAATGAGAAGTAACCTCCTGACATGTCAAGAAAGTATGACGCAACAGTTGACACACCAAGGATTAAACCTAAGGGCATAGCAAAACTGTTGGTCATCATAATTAAAACCGCCTGCAATATAAAAATAAAGATTAAAATGAAGGGAACTAAAATTGCACGGTCATTCAAAACTGAAAAATCATTAAATACCTCATTAACATAAGGAATGAACTGATAAATAAAATAAAATGAAATTAACAAAAACAGAAACCCACTCATAAAAAGGAAAATATTAATGTGTTGAGGCAACTCAACATTATATTTAATCTTTCTTACACCTCGATAGATATGCGTATTTAACATTTTTATTCTCGTCCGTTTAAGATCTCCAATGCTCGTTTTAGAGTCATACCTTGTTTGATCCCAATGTCTTCAGCCCATGATGTTACTTCTTTAATCTTAGATTTTCGTAAAGAATTGGTTTTCATTACCGGCGAGATAAAACACGCAATTTCTCCGAGAGTTTCAATTTTCTTTCGGTCTAAATGTGTTGTCGCAACGTAACCTTTTGCCGCTTTGATAATAATCAAAGGCGTATTCTCAAAACATATTCTTACTAATGGATATTCATTGTCCCCGAGGATAACAGTATCCTCGTCAACAAAAAAATCATTTTTCATCAACCTTATTCCCAATCGGCAACACCCCACCTATTTTTTCATTCCCGACGTTGTTTGCGACGTTCTTGTTGTCTCTTTTTCTTTTCAAATATTCCTCTATGTTTACCGCAACTTACACAATAATAGTTTTTCCTAAATATTGAAGTTTTAACAACATCTTCTGGATCATCAGGATTTTCAGCACTATAAGTTACTGGCGCTTCATATAAGACAGATTTAGTACGCGGGATTCTTGCACCGCAAGCACTGCACTTTACAATGCCCTCTTTTCCTCTTTTCTTTTTTTTACCCATGCTCTCCCTCCAAAAAATCAGCAAGTTTACCCAATAAACTTCCAGTCATGTTGTAAACATATATTGAGTTAAGTTTAAATACATTATTTCTTAATATCGGGGATAACCTTAAACTTTTTTCGCCAATCTCATGACCCATTAAAGGATTAAACGCAGGCAAAACGATCAATTGAAGGTCAGGATTATAACTATATTTAACAGGAAGTTTAAGATTTTCAACGTCGCTGTTCATTGCACTTTTCAAAACGACAGGCACGGAAATGCGTTTACCAAACTTGTCAGTAATTTTTAAAACCTGATGAAGATGAGTCATAACCAAATGTTTCTGGGCCATGATTTCAGCACTGGGCCAAGTATGCCCATGGAACAAACCAACGCCATCAATAACACAACCGGAAGTAGGACACAAATCAAACCCAAAATGACTACACAATTTTTCAATCATGCCATCATGGTTGCCTTTAACAATCGTAACATCAACTTTAATCATTTCAAAAAAATCGTAAAGATAATCAGGAACAATGGTAATGTCATCTTTAACATCACCCAAAATAATTAACCGGTTACATTTAAAGTCATGACACATTTTGTTTATGTCAAAAGCCATCTGGTCATAAAAAGTTTTATTTAAAGAAAGAATTTCCGGCACGCCAAGATGTAAATCACCAATAATTAAACTTGACTTATTAATTAATACTGGCCTGCCGTTAACAAATTTCACTTCACACGCACCGCATAAATACCCTTAGCTTTAACCTGTAAAAGATTTCCGATCTCTGATTTTTCAGGATCAAAAACATAAATTTTACCGCCAAACTTTTCAGTAGTTTCATGCGAATTGCATAAAGGACATTCATCGCCTTCTTCAAAAATATAGTTACATTGCTTACAAGCTTTCATTTAATCACCATCAATTATATGCCAAACTATTTGGCCCTGCCTTTCTTATGCTTGAACTTTGACTTTACATTTTCCTTTGGTTTTTCTTCAACTTCTTCAACCCTGCCAATCCATTCAACCTTGCCAAGACCTTCAGGCCTCATTGATAAACCAATCTTAATATCACGCAAACTATTTTTCATACTAACTGTTGAAACCTTGGCAATCAATCTATCCCCTTTCTTCAAAGATTTCTTAGAATCTTTGTTAGATAAACTACTGGTTTTCTTGTTATAAGATATAAAATCATTAGTTATCTGTGATAAATGTATTAGTCCTTCAACAGGTCCAATGCCTACAAATGAACCAAAGTCAACGATTTCAGTGGACTCACCGTGCACAACATTATTAACCTGTGGCTGATAACTTAAAATCTTAAATTGAATAGGATAATGCGCTGCACCGTCACCAGGTATAACTACCCCGTCTCCTGCAATCTCCACACCAATTATTGAAACTATTAATCCATAATCTTTGACAACCTTGCCTTCAAATGAATCAATCAAGATATTTCTTACCGCTGAAGTTATGTCCAACCCGAAGAATTCCGGGGGAACTCTTACCTTATCTTTCAAAGCATATTCATAAAACATATTATCACCTTATTTGTTAATTGTTTACTCTTTACCAAAATGTTTTTTGTACAATTCAATGGAATCAAGTATTTCCTGCTTGGCTTTATCAACACCGTACCATTCCTTAATCTGGACTTCTTTTTCCTGTAGATTCTTATAAGTCCTGAAGAACTCTGCAACCTCTTTAATTACATGAGGAGAAACATCTTTCAAATCCTTAATATTGTCAAACCTTGGGTCATCCACAGGGACAGCCAAAATCTTGTTGTCCTGTTCACCGCCATCAATCATTTCAAGCATTGCAATAGGACGACATTCAATTAGAATGCCAGGATACGTAGGAGTATTAACAAGAACTATTACATCTAACGGGTCACCGTCATCACAATGTGTCCTAGGAATGAAACCGTAATCGCCCGGGTAAAACACTGAAGAGTATAATACACGGTCAAGTTTAAACATATTGAGTTTTTTATCGTATTCATACTTATTTTTTGAACCGCTAGGGATTTCAACAACAACATTAATCTTATCAGGAAATTCGCCGACTGGCAAGTCATGCAATAAATTCATTTAAACACCTCAATTAATTTAAAGCTAATATTAAACCTATTTACTTTATATTATATTAAAACGTTTTTAACCTTTTCTATGTAGTTATTGCGTGGCAATTGCACGGGCAAACAGGAAACTAGGCAATATATGATCAAAATAAGTATCAAAATTCACTTTTATCTTAAGTTGAAATTCATATAAAAACGTCATATAAAACCATTAAAGAAACCCTTTTAAAATGTTTCAAATAGAATAAAAACATGAGAACTTATTTTCAAACTCCTTCAGGTTTAGATAAAAAAGTAATCGTACCAAAAAACAGTATAATCGGACTGGGTGAAGCAGGAGGAAAAAGCAGGGCACTTGCAAAATTTCTACCGCTGATTGAAAATGCGTTTAAGCCGAAAGATGGTTATGCACCTTATCTTGAAACACTTCCACAGGTTGCAATAACTCCCATGTTTTTTAAGGATTTCCTCAACCGGGCTTTTGAAAATAAGGATCCTAAAACTAATGACGTATACAAAACGATTGAAAAATGCCCTTTTACAAATGAGGAAACTGAAGGTATTCGCGAAGCACTTGCACCTTTTGCAGGATTGTATGTTGCAGTACGATCTGATGAGGCGACTTCTGCAGGCGTTGGCCTGTGGCACACTGATTTTATGATTGCTGACACTTCTGAAGATGCAGTAAACAGGGCTTGTGGCATTATCAAGGAGATACTTGCGTCCGACTTAAGTGAAGATGTAGTTGCATTCAAAAAAAGGACTGGAATTCCGCTGGAAAATACAACCGGCGTTTTGGTTATGCCCATATATACTCGACCAATCCTGCCAGAAGATAAAGTAGATTTTGTATCTCCTCTATTCAGCATGAACTTTCTAACAAACTTTTCAAATGGCAAACACCTTGTGCAGATCGGGCTTGGTCTGGGCGGTGCAAATGGGATATATAACATTACTATTATGTTACCCAATCCAAGCAAAGACAAAGATAGAATAGATAATATGGGCTATAATTTTAGGCACACGGGACCAAGAGTATTAAAAGGAGGAAGAGATGGTGTTGACGTTAATCACTTTCTATTGGATTATGCACGCGATACACGTAAATTCGAAGATGTTTTGGAGGACATACATTCAATTGCAGAAACAATTTCAAACAAAATCGGGCCATCTTATTTTGAGATAGCATGGGCACCGCCTGCAGTATTAACGCAATTTTCACAGGTTAATTACAAAACTATTAAAGCGCCTGAAATACCTGAAATCAAAAAAATAGTGAGAATTAGAAATTATTCACATGAAAAATTCAACGCCAATGGATGGACACTACCAACCAATGCGATACAAGGTAGAGATATAATCAGAGCAGACAAGGTGTATTATATCAAGTATAATAGAAATACCAGTTACACTTATAACAATACTAGAAAACCCCTTCACCCATTACCGGAAATAAATAAATACAACAAGGATTATGTACTTGTTATAGAGGGTATAGAAAGTGCATACTCTTTTGGATTGGACTTTAGCTTTTCAAGTTATTCCAATGCAGCGGCAATCGTGCTTGTTAATACAAGATGTATAAATATTATTTCTTCACATATCGGCGGAGCCACCAGAGAAGCAGGAATCCCGATTTTCGCTGGTAAGATAGATGGATATTTTATTTGGAACTTGAAGGAAAACGAGTTCAACAAAAGAAACCTTCTGATTTATGCAAATGACGGACTGGGAGAAGGGTTTATTGCAAACATGGATTGAGCAGAATTCCTCTGATCTGTTATGTTTAAGGTGCCGGTTGGTTTTCACCTGAAGGGCTTTTGGAAAACGTTAAGAAGATTTTCAGCTAAAAAGTAAAACTAAGCTTTCTGAAAGAAAGCGAGAACTCCTGAGAAACTTACTTTTTTGAATAAATGATGTATTCTACAATCAGCAGGAATACTGGAAAGAAGACACTCAGCAGAATCTGGGTATCCAATCCAATCACATCTGTACCGCTAATAATGTTTAGTGAACCAAAGAGCAGATAGATAATGACTGCTAATGTAAGGGTTTGAAGGATACCAAATATCCAAAATATGTTTTTGTTTTCCATAAGAGCATAATAATTATTAAAATTTATTAATGTATCCCAAAAGATATTGAAAACAAACTCTGGTTTAAATTCATTTCTTTTTACAAAGGTTAATTCCCCCAGCCTAATTCACCCTTATTTATCGCAGAAATCATTTTTGCATAAGAATAAGATAAGTCTTCGTATTTTATTCTATGTTTTTGATTTGATGAATTTGATAGTTTTCCATCAATTATTTTTTTTAATAGCTCATAGCTTTTTAATAAATGATCACTGACATCTTTGGATTCGATTACAACAACCTATTTCTTCAAGAAACCTTCTGATTTATGCAAACGACGGACTAGGAGAAGGGTTCATTGCAAACATGGATTAAAATTAGTGTTTATGAAAAAAAATAAACTCAAAAACTCAAACAAAATCAATTGAATTGCTTCTCAAAGCCATGAGTTTAATGCCCGTTTTTTTCAGTTTGGTTTTAAGTTCAAGGTCATTAGTACACAAAATAAAATTAGGCCTTAATTTCATGGGCATGGCTTTAACCTTTTTAACGAGCCAGCCATCAACATACTTGTCAGATTCCAGCACGTTAAGTTCTTTATCATTAATTTTAGAATTAATAATTTCCAAAACCAAGGGATAATCCAATTCCTTTAACTCTTCAATAACACCTGTTGAAATGTAAAACTTACAATTTGGAACTTTCTGTTTAACAAGCTCAAATATGTCATAATTATCATTAAGCAAAACTAAAAAGTTTGTATCAAAGAACACATCATACATAATGAATAATTGGAAGTAATAACTTAAAAAGGATTTGGGAAAATGAAAGAAAATAAAAAAATAGAAAAAACCTATTCACAAGAAGAAATACATATTTCATGGCCAAGCTCATCTGTTTCAGGAGATGCTAAAGTACAGATATTTTCCATGAAAATATTAGTCGGAGAAGGATCACGATGATATAAATCCAGCCGTATGTTGCTACAGGCAGTATTGCCAATAATCAAGTTATCCAAACATTGGTAAAGGACTATTCCCTTTCCATTGGAATAGGCAGTATTACCGGTTACGGAATTATTATAGCTTTGGTCTAAATAAATTCCATCGTACCCATTGAAATTTGCAATGTTATTTGTGAGAGTATTGTTGGAACCTCCCCTAATTATGAATCCCTCAAATCTATTTGAATTAGCTGTATTGCTGGTAAGATTATTAAATTTGGAACCAACAGCAATGTAAATTCCATACCGAGAATTTAAATTTGCAGTATTATTTATCAGGGTGTTGTTATGACTGGAACGAAGAGAAGTCCCTTCAACCCCAATATTTATTCCATCCGCAAGGTTTGAATTGGCAGAATTATTTATTAGAATGTTGTTGGAACTTAAATCAAGATT
>CAYOKY010000004.1:0-20443 GCA_964404695.1 Microcaldota archaeon
ATATCTTCCATAATATTCACCCTTTAACTGTCTTAACATCATCAATCGGGAAAAGATACCTTCTAACCGTATAAAACTCTGAACCATCATCAGATTCAAGTTTTACCTGAGTTCTACCCATACCAAGAAGTTTAAATTCCACAACCTTGGCTACTGAACCAATATGTTTACCTTTTGTAACATAACATAAACTACCTTCCTTCAAAGGGATATGCCCTTCAATTTTAACATGTGGAACAGCAATAATAAGCGAATCGCCTACTGCATAATCCTTGTCAACAATAATGTTCCTGTTATCATGAAGCATAACTGTAATTTTACCGCCTTTCTGAACATACCTAGTTTTAATCTGTGTAAGCTTAGTGCCCAACTCTTTAACAGGCAAAGCTATAAGTTTACCTTGACGGTTAATTACCATCCTAAACATTGTTTCCTGCTTAGGAAAACTAACAATATCCATTAAACCGATTGGCATTCTGTAATCTTTTGCAGTTTTACCGTCAACCAGAACATAACCATCTGCAAGAATCATCTTAACTTCCTTTAAATTCTGTGCATAACCCAACAGGTCTCTTATAATTAATGATAATGGTATAGATTTATCTTTTGGATGTGGCCCAGGATCAGTCCTGACTACCCAAGTATCTTTTTTCTTGTTTGCTAACTTTGCAAACTTTGAAACGTTTAACCTTTTCGTACTTTTCTTACCGCGTTTCATTCATTACACCTCATAATCATTCATTTCATTATAGATTTCATTATAGATTTTCTGTAATCTGTAATATTAACATCAATTAATTCAACGTTTGACGGTTCAACAGAAACATTTTTCTCTTGACCTTTAACATTAGTTTTAGTTATTCCATCAACATAAATCTTAACTTTATTATAATCCACTTCGGAGACTTTACCAGTTTTACCTTTATTGGAACCGGAAATAAATCTGATAGTATCACCTTTGTTGACCACTAAAGTTCTTTTCTGTATTCCAAGTTTTTGTTTTAATTCTTTGGAAATGTGAACTTTTAAGAACCTCTTTTTAAGATGAAGAGGAGCTTTAGCCCTAAACTTTCTTTGTTTTCCTGGCTTTGCAGATTTTGGTTGTTTCATTGCAGATTTTGGTTGTTTCATCATATCACCTCAAGCTACACCTGAAGAAATTGCCGCAATCTTTGGATAAACTTCAGCAATCTCTCTTGCAATTACACCTTTAATCTCAGTTGCTGTAGGCAACATCTTTTTAGGTTCAATCATAATAGCAGCATTGTCTTCAAACATTACCGTTGTACCGTTTGCACGGTTAATTGGTGCTTTCTGTCTAATAATTAATACTTTAACTTTCTTTTTCCTCATGGCAGGAGTGCCTTTCTTAACTGAACAGACTGCAACTGACCCAACACCACCGGTAGGCACACGGGCATGCACGCCCTTATATTTCAATATATTAATAATCTCTAATATCTTTGCCCCACTATTGTCTGCACAGGTTATCCTTGCACCAACTGGTAGAGCGCGGGTTATATTTGAACTATATGCTTTCATGTTTTTGCACCTCTTAATTTTTTTCAGTATTTAATACTTCTAATACTATCCAAGACTTGGTCTTGCTAATCTTACGTGTTTCACCAACTT
The DNA here is from genome assembly GCA_964404695.1 of Microcaldota archaeon. GTDB lineage: Archaea > Micrarchaeota > Micrarchaeia > Anstonellales > JAGGVH01 > JAGGVH01. Next base: position 1,633 of record CAYOKY010000004.1, read on the forward strand.
TGACAATGTCACCATTCTTCAAATTAAATGAATCTGGAACATGAGCATGAATCTTTGAATGTTCACGAGCATACCTCTTATATTTACCAACTTTTTTGACTCTGTCAATCCTTACTACTGCAGTTTTCTTTGCTTTAACACTTACAATAGTACCTATTTTCATTGCGCCTCTGGTAGTTATATCCACATAATCACCTCAATAATTTTAATCTGTCATTTGGCCTATGGAGTATGTCATTACCTTGAATCATATCCCCGCCAATCATAAACATGTTACCTTTCTTTTGAACAGTACGAATCATCTCATCACTTCCCAAGAATTTCATCGTCCTATATGTCTCATCAACAATTTGACCATCAATACCTATCATGTTAACATCAGTTGAGTTAACGATGTTTGCATTCAGACCAATAAATTCCTTAGACAAATTTGTTTTCATTTTCTTAACCTCTCTTCAATCACAATATTTTCAGCCAGGTAACCCATCTTAACAAGAGACTGCTTAGCCTTCTTTCTATGATCTCCTTGAACAACAACCTTACCGCCTTTTACACTTCCACCGCATGCAAAAGCATGTTTAAGGTCCTTTGCAGTCTGAGACAGTTTATCTTTATCAATCCCTTCAATCACAGTCATTACCTTCCTAAACTTTGATTTTATTAAATATACTACAATGTTTTCTGCCTGTTCCTTTTCAAGAACATCACAAACACACAAATCCTCTGGCAATCCACACTTAGGACATATTCCCATTAATCAAACACCTCACAAGTTACGTTCACGAAGCAAAGTTTTAATTGTAGCATACATGATCTTAAGATTTCTTATCTTACCTGCATTAAATGCACGACCACCACTACCTTTCCTGCTTCTTTCAATTAACAATTCTTTTTCTACTTCAATCATCTTATTAGATAATTCTTCATTTTTTAATGACCTTAAGTCAGCTACTCGCTTCATTAAATATCACCTTTCTTAAACTTTGCAGGAGCAATACTGATACGTATCCCAATAATCCCATAAGGGGTAATTGCAATAGAATGTGCTACGTCTACATCGTTTGCCGGTTCACCAGCCTTTGGAACAAAACCTTTAGAAACACGGAAAGATTTAGCACGACCACCTTTACCGGCCAACTTTCCGGAAATTCTAATCTCAACACCTGCTGCACCTTTCTTCAAAATCTCTTCAATAAAAATATGTGAAACATATCTGTAACTTCTTTTCATTTCAATATACTTTGCAGCTTTTTGTGCAACCAGTTTTGCGTTCAAATACAAATCCGGAACTTCAACTACATTAATCTGCGGGTTTTCAATACCAAATTTGTCCTTGATTTTATCTGTCAAATCCCTGATGGATCTGCCTTTTCTCCCAATAACCTTACCAGGATTCAAACATTCAACGTTAATCTTGGTGACCATGGGTGTTCTCCTAACTTCAACGTTACCAATGCCGGCAAAATGTAATTCCTTTGAAACGTATTCAGAAACACTTTGTCTAAGCAACGCATCTTCAATAAATTTCTTTTCCATACCCATAATAATCACCTTTTTTCTTCCTCTTTGGAATTTGCACTATCGGCTTTAATTTTATCAGGTTTGATTTCTTTTTCGTTGTCTTCAGTTTTTTTTATTTCCTTGTCTTCTTTCTTTTCAACTTTAGCTTCAACTTTCTTTTCAACTTTAGCTTCAGTTTTCTTTGGTTTGTCATCAGTTTTTACAGTTTTCTTTTCAACTGTTTTAACCTCTTTACCTAATTTTGCAGTTTTAGTTCCCTTATCTTTCTTGTCCTTAACTTTAACGTCATCTTTTTCATCTTCAAACTGTTCTTCAACTACAACTTCAGCAAACGCTGTTTCATAGAATGCCCTTCTCCAACGTCCTCTCGGCGCCATCCTTGCATAACTCCTTAGCTTGTTGGCTGCAATATGAGTTATGATAAGATCATTTTCAGACAATCCTTTTTGGTCAGCATTCGCGGCTGCACTGTAAACCAGGTTAAGAACAATTTTGCATTCCTTCATTGGCCACCTGCCCTTCTTACCACCAAGTTCTCTCCTGTGCCCAAGCTTAGTATTATGTCTTCTATAATATACAGCAACTTTACCTTCAGAAGCAAGCTCAAGATATTCTACTGCATCATTAATGTTCTTGCCTCTTACACTATCGCAAACTGCACATAAATCCTTGAATGAAGCATTAACATCTTCAACTCTTGCGCACGCATAATCTTTATGTTTAGGAGTATACATATACATATCAATCACCTACTTAAGTGGTACGAATTTACTACCCCTTGTTGCACCTACACCTGCACCTGAATGTTTAACTTTACCAGTTGTGTGAGCATAATCACCTAATCGGTGCCCTAATGTTTCCAATGTAATCTCAATTCTTTTAATATCTTTACCGTTATGAACATCAAAAAACAGACCAAGCCATTCAGGAATAATTACTGCATCCCTGACATAAGTTTTGATCGGTTTGGAAATCTTGCCTTTAGAATTAAGTTTTCTAATCTTGTCAACCAGTTTTTTAACGGGTTCACTGTTTCCATCTTTCATTCTAAGCAAAGATCTACGAGGTCTGGACTTAATAAGTTTAGCAAAATCGTCCGTGCTCATTTTCTTAAGGTCATCTTCTTTATAACCGCGCCATTGTTCCATTTTCTTTGCCATAATCTTCACCTCTTCTTCCTACCAGTTCTACTAGCCGCAATATGACCAACCTTTTTACCTGGTGGAGCATTCCTTGAAATACATGACCTTTTGGGCGTATGACTTTTACCACCAAACGGATGGCTGACTGAATTCATAGATACACCTTTAACAATCGGCCAATGTCTATTAGTCGCTTTAAATTTATGATAAGAATTACCTGCTTTAAATAACGGGCGTTCTAATCTTCCGCCTCCGGAAATTACGCCTATGGTCACTCGGCAATTCTCGTCAAATGCAATCTTTTTATTGCTTGGCATTCTAACAACAACTTTATTGCCTTCCTTAGAAATAACAGAAGCGCAAACACCGGGAGACCTAACAAATTTACCATTTTGGCCTGGGTTTTTCTCAATATTATAAATTGAAAACCCTTCAGGCACATTCTTTAACGGCAAAACATGACCCAACCCAACAGGTGAATCAGAACCAATATAAATATGATCACCGACCTTAATTCCTTCTGGAGCCAGCATAATTAATTCTTTATTGTTCTCAAATAATACTTTCATTAAAATTGCATTATGACCTGCGTCATCTACAAACCCGAGAATTTCGCCTTTTACTGCTTCACCGACCTTTTCGTCATTTAAATATTCAAGCCTAGTTTTAAACCTGTGACTTGGAGCTGAGAAAGCAGGTGAACCGCGACCACGTCTTTGTGAATATATTCTTTTACCCATACATCATCACCTTATACTGCGCCACCAATCTTATCTGCTATATCTGAAGCTGGAAATTCTTTGTCAAGCTTAACATAAGCTCTCTTTTCTCCATTCATAGCAGTATAAGTTCTAACTTTAGAAACCTTGACTTTAAATTTGTCTTCAATGTCTCTTGAAACATCATCTTTAGTACTATTATTACTTATTACAAATAATAATACGTTCTCTTCCAAGCCTCTTACGCCTTTTTCACTGCTAACCAATCTTATAATCATGAACTCACCCTACAACCTTAACCATGTCAGTTAATTTTTTTACAGCGTTTTCAGTATACGCAGTCAACCTGCCCGGATTACCACCAGGTGCCAACAATGATACTTTTACATCATCAACAGATACAACGTCAACTCCTGAAATGTTTTTTGCTGAAGTTAATAATTTTGAACCTGCATCTGTGACAATCAGTAATGAACGCGGAACATATGTTCTGCTTCTTATAACACGAGAGTTGGTCTTAGTTGTCCCATTCTTGGAACGTTGTAAATCCAAACTAACTATCTTAGAAATTGCAGAATTTACGTCCTTAGTTTTCTCAAGGTTATCAAAACCTGTTGCTAAAACCAAAGGAACATTGCCGTCAAACTTATGACCGCGTTTTAAAACCAAATCAGAATGAGTTGTTGCAGCTAAACTGTTTAATAAAGCTTTAAGATATTCTTTCTTGTTCATCCTTTCAATAAGCCTCTTTTCAACCACTGGAGGATGAGCACGGCGACCGCCTACGGAATTAGGCACCGTTCGAACATTACCCTGTCTGCCCTCAGGCAACTTTTCACGGGGCAACATAGATTGACCACGATTTTTCATTGACCTGTATGATTCCTTTCTACCAAGATATTCAGCAGAAGTTTTCATACCAGATTTTGGATCAATACCTTTGGGTTGATACAAATGTGACATCTCATGAAGAAATGCACGTTTTATAAGGTCAGGTCTAATTTCCTGGTCAAATAATTTCGGCATTTCAATGTCACCGATTTTTTTGCCTTCAATATCATAAATATTAGCTTTCATTATCATCACCTTTAATTCTGCGGTTCAGTTGAAACTGAATTTACCTGAACTGCCTGTGTTTTATCAGGTCTTCTTATTGCCAATCTTAATCTGATCAGCCTCTTTTTTGGACCAGGCACTGAACCTTTAATCAATACGTAATTGGTTCTTACTTCACCATATTTAGGTATGCCTCCTCTTGGATTAACTTCCTCAGGTTTATCACCGATCTTCATTAACAATTTGTTATACTCGGTTCTTTTATGATAACCCATTTGACCTGCCTGTGGTGCTTCATAACCTACATAACCTGGCTTGAAAGGACCAAGGTTACCAACGTGTCTTACGTGTTTACTGGCCTTTGGTCTCTGAGTGGCAACACCAAACCTTTTAATTACGCCCTGCCATCCTTTACCTTTGGTTACTGAGATTACGTCAACGTACTGGCCTTCAGTAAAAACGTCGTTGATTTTAATTGGCTTACTCACCAACCCTTTAGCATAATTTAATGCGTCTTCATGTGACCCACCAACCTTAATCATCATTTTTTCAACTGTTTTTTTGCCCATGGTGGTTTCAGAAGGTTTTGTATAAGCTAAAACGAAAACTTCATCATAATTTTCAGGATATTCCATAGCTACAGGTTTTTTTGCAAGTTTAACATATCTAATCTCATTAAGCACATCTTTATTATCAGTAAGAATGTCCTTAACAGTTTCACCGAAACGCATGCAACGCACCCCGTAAACAATCATGTCCGGTACTTCAACAATCGTAACAGAATCAGATATTTCACGACCTTTAAGGTGAGATTTGGATTGATCAGTATGTATAACATGTGTCATACCTGCTTTATATCCTGCAAATCCTAATAGTACTGCTTTGTCTGATAGAGGCCACGCGTTTACACGGGGCATATCCGTTGAGGACCTTTTCCTTGGTCTAAATGCAAGGGACCCTCTCCTAGGTTTATTGTGTTTTGCCATCTTTCATTACCTCATTAATTTTGTAATTATCATATCACTCATTTTACATTTTACCTTTATTTTTCCACATTGTTTTATTTTTATTTCACCTTATCTCAGTATCTCAGATTATTGTTTGACTTTTATTTCACCTTATCATTTCACCTTATCTTTAGTTATGTATATTATTATATCATTTAACATTATACTTAAATGTAAATTATATACGCCTAAACATATTCGAAACATATTCGGAACAAACGTTCTGAGTGATTCTCAACACCTCGCACTCTGGATTACAAACCACAGTGTCTAAATGTGTAGAGAGTGTCGCCCTATAAAAAAGAGCAATATAATTATATAAGAGAAATATTTATAAATACTTGGGCGGTTTTCGAGAGTTTTGGGGACTTTGAATTAGTTTTCAATCAAAATGGCCATATTATCAATTAAAAAGGTTTATATTACTAAACCCCCATAAATAATAACATAACAACAAACAAAAATGTATGGGACATAGAATAAGAGTATTTAAAAAGGATATAAGAATATTTAAAAATGTTAAACTAACATACAAAACAGGTGGTATGAATGCATGGCCTTAAAACTAAACTAAATCTTGGTATAAAAGAAATTGAAAAAGGAATTATTGGAAATTATCCTGAACTGAAAGATGAAAATCTTCAATTTTTAATTCAATCATTATTGACTCATGAAAATGTAATAGCACAAACGGCTGAAGAACTTGATCACAGTGAAATTTTTCCAAGTCAAAGCAACAGCAATAATGAAGTGGTTGAACGATTTGGAATGGCTTACGAAAAAGCTAAAGAAATATTCATTCAACCTAACATTATAAAAAAAATAGAAACGTTCAACGATGCAATATTACTTCCTAGTGAAGAATTAAAAATAAAATTGTATGCCACCAGTTTAATTTATTTATACGGAGAACATGGCATAGCAATAATCAAGAATACATTTGATGACCTTAATAAAACGAACAGCAATGGAAATTATGAAACAATTTTGTTTGCAATGAAAAGATATACATATGAACACTTTTCCCAGGAAACATTTAAGGAACTGCAGGAAGTATGGAAAGACATTTATGATAAAACCAAACATGTTTTAGACCCGTTAACTACTATATCATTATTATTAACACTAAATAATGCCAAAAACAAAAACGTTTATGCAAAGAATATTGAACCGCAACAAACTAAAGATATTGAAGAGAAGATCGTTGATAACGTTGAAAAAACCGCTCAACAGATTATAGATAATAATATGTTGGACGACGAAATTATAAGAAACATTTATTTAAGGTCATCTGCCAATGCAATCAGGATTTATTCTGAAACAGGGTTAATTATATCGCCAATATACCTTGAACAGTTTGAACGTGAATTGAAAAAATACGGCATTTCACCACATGGAACATTCGGCAAATATAACATGGATGAAGCAATACTTAATGCTAATGACATATTACGTGAAAAACTGGGCAGAGATTTATACAGTAACATTGGAAGCAAAAATGAAAGTTTATCCCAGGAATTAATATTAAAACTGGCAGTATATGATTATGTTAACGGTAAAGATTCTGTCAAAGAATTGCTTGATGAACCTAAAATTTCTAAACTGTTGGAAGGATTATTTGAAAACGATGAACATAATAAACAGAATCTGCGGGAAATTCTAAAGAATATTGATGGCATGGCAACCAAACAAACCCAGGTATTGGGAAAATCAGTTTATATGTTATTTAATTCAAATAGTAATAAGGAAAACATTTTACAGCTTAAGAAACAACTTGAGGCAAACAAAGACGTAAACCTTTTCCTGGAAAAACAAAGACTGGACATGTTAGGCGGAATTGCACCTTTGATTTACACGGACAACGGAGAAAGAATTTATGCATATTATGTACAGGATAATTTGACTGAAATGGATAAACAGATTTATCAGGTTGCACAGAACGAAAAGACATGGCAACAAATTCAGAGGCAGTGGGAGATTGAAAACGAATCAGAAATCTTTGTGGAACGCACACAAAACGGTGTGTTCCAACCGATCCATTTTGAAAATGTTGAAAGAGAGAAAGGCGGTAGTCCACAGTTTCTAACCATAGGTGGACAGGTATTATTAGATCAAATTAGTGCGTGCAGTAAAACGATTAAGGACAATTGGTCCAAATCGGTTGGCAATATTAATAACTGGGACGGCACAGTTTTACAGATTGCTGAAGACATTAATGACCATCCGTCAAGATATAAACTTTCTGATAACGCTAAACAAGGCATGCCAAATTATATTAAATTCTTAAGGGCAGTTGAAAAAGGCATAATAGAAAATTATTCGCAACCAGGTTACAAAATCAGTCAAGATAATCCCATAGCAAAAAAGATTGAAGATTATCCTGAATGGGAATATACACCTGAACAGGACATTTATTTTTCAATTGCAAACTATGCAACAAAATGGCAGGACTATTTTGAAAATGGCGTTTACGAGTTAAGCCAAAAATTAGGGTGGGTTAAACTGTACAATGGCAACACAGTTATAACAAACCCGAGAACTCAAAGTTATGACAGGATTGAAGTTACTGAAGAAGGAAGCGGGAAGATTAAGGAACTGTTAAATGATAAAGATCAAATGTTAAGGTATTCATATGCTTACACTATTTTAGGACCGGACGTAACCAGTTTATTGTATAAATATGAGCATGAACAAAACGTTGACTGGTTTACCATAATTCAGACAAAACCAAGCCAAATAGCCGGAAAACTGAAAGATGACGGCATTAAAATAGGACGGTTAACAAGACGGTTAGGCACTGATTACAAAGATGGGTATCAAAGAATACAAAGTTTCATGGACAAAACTAAAACGTTATGGAACAACACACCAAACTTATTAGAAACTCTGCAAAGCAATAATTATAATAATGAAACATTTAAAGAGTTGGCATTAATATTTGAAAAAACATTAATGGAAAACGCTGACGCGTACAAACAAGATAAATTGTTTCCATTATATTTCAGGTTCTATAAGTATGATGAAAAAGGCCAAATAACAGGACCTAACATAGTTAATATTAGAAATGAATTAAAGAAAATGTTAAATGACAACGTTACTGACGGGTTTAACCCGATCATAACATTAAGTTTCTTAGTAAGCGGAAACACTTATGAAACTGATTATGAAGGACAATTCCATTCAACGGTAACAAGACAAAATATTGTTAATAAAAACAAAGACATCACAAACACAAAACAAATAAGAACAGAAAACTATGTACCCAGTTTCGCACCAATCGCGATGGAAAAAATGGAAAATATTAGGATGCAACAGGAGTTAATAAAAAGGTTGGGCATTGACGGTAGCATGAAACTACCGGAAAACGTTTCACTGGATACAACAGAAGCTAACCTGATGAAATGGAGAAACCTGGACAATGAAATCATGGCAACAATGTATGACGGTGATGACAAGGTTACAATACAGGAAATTACTGTTAACCCTGAAGACAAGGAAGTCATATCAACAATAAATACACAAACATTATTACGTGTCCAACAGGAAAAGATTAACGGACCTGAAACACAAACGCAAACATCCACAACAAGCAAAGTCAAAGATGCAAATATTACAATTGAAATCCGTGAACTGCAGGATGACGGGACACTGGAAACAATAACAAAGGAAATCAGCGGACCGAAAATCAAGACAAACAAAAACGGACAGTATAGTTATGATATAAATTTGAACGAACAAAACAAAAAAGGCGAATACACATTTGAAAAAGATAAAACTTATGTCATCCTTGCAAAAGCCCAAAGAGATGACCTTGGACAAACAATATGGGAACATATTAACACATTTAAGATGCAAAGGAATGAATCTTTCAAAAGTGCAGTTCCAAGAGAAATGCCAATGCCAATAGCACCAACATTAACTTATGTAAATTACTCTGCATACACATTTAACAGAGCAAACATTGCTATAAGAAATATGGATGGGAAAACATTAATTGAAATATTAGAGGGCTATTACAATCTTCATGGAATTGAAGATCCTTCAACAAATGAAACCACATATTCATTTAATGATAGAAGCATTATTGTAAACAGTGATCAGGAAGTTATTGCTATGATAGATAGGGAAGGCAACAGGATTGAAAGTTCAACATCAGGGTTTGATGAAGATTATTTTGGACCATTAGTACAAGAAAAATGGTCAGAATTATTAATAAAAACTGATACTGACGAATTAGCCAAAACTTACTTTAGAAGATTATATGTTAATACTGATGAAACTTTAACAAGTTATGGCCAGGAAATGTATGATGATTTAACACCTGCCCTTAATCACTTAGGCTCAACATTAAGTACCAGTGAATTTATTAATGAATTAGATATTTTCATTAAAGATAAAAGTGAATGGGATTTAACAGGTTATGATACAAGCACTATGACATTAGATGAAGCAAGGGAGCTTTTAAATAATAATAGCATTCCAAATTTTGCAAAATATAATTTATTTGCATTTAATTTAGGATTAAGCCATGCTTATGAAACTTCATTACAACAATTCAGACCATATAAAATAAATAAAATGTATTTGCAGGGAAGTTTAAACATAAATGATTTGTTTAACTGGGAAAGCAAATTCAATGTTAAAGGTTCGTTTGGCATTTACATAAATGAAAAATCTGGAGAAGCATACATTAGTGATCCTACGGAACTTCCCCCCGGACTTAAAGATAAAGCTACTTGGTGGGAATTTACGCCTTCAGCAAACATCAAAGGAGAATGGAACATAACCGACCATTTAGGATCGTCAACAAAACTATTTTATAATGCTTCATCTACTGACGTCAAAACTATCTTTAATAGCATTGACACAGAAGGACTTCACCAGGAAACACTTAACACTATTGCAAGCAGGGAAACACCAAGATTATTGGGAGTACAACAAATGTTAGGATATCTAGTAAGTGAAAAAGTCAAAGCAAAGGCAGGCGCCGGTTACACAAATGTTAGTTATGAATCAGTTAAAGGTTATGACCTTTTAACATTTGGAGCAGGGGCAGAACTATACTTAAATAATTATGACATAGATTTAATGGCAACACATAACCTACCACTTGGTGAATCATTGGTAAGAGAAGGCGTTAAACTTAGAGACACTCAATATTCAAGTTTAATGTTTACAATCGGCAAACCACTTGACGCGCAGAAAGTGCACAAAATAGGGTTAGCATTTACATATAACCTGTTTGAAACATATAGACAACAAAACTATAATTTAACATATAATCTTAATGAGGACATTGAAGCAAATGTTGGTGTTAATTACATTGAAAACAAAGATGTCGGCTATGATGCAAGCGTTAAGATTGACGGAAGCAAAGCTTTAAGATTAATCGGTAAAAACATGAAAAAGGCATGGGATTGGGTATTTTAGAGGTGAAAGAAGTGGAAAATAAAAAAATAATAAACAAAATAAATAAAACTATAGATAAAGAAATAAAAAGTATAAACAAAACAATGGTTTTACTATTATTATGTATATTAATTACTAATAGTATTGCATATAATGTGAATGAAGAATTTGAAAACAGTCAATTTAACAGTTGCAATACTCCACCTTCAACTAATTTACCTCCATCAGGAGGATATTCGGGAGACCATTTTATTACTGATTTAAGTTTCAGATTTGATTCAATACTCAACACATCAACATACATTAGTGAAAATAATGTTGAGGAATATATACTTGAAAACAATGATAACATTGAAATCTGCCCAGGACAGTTGCAAACCAGAGTTATCAATCCTACTGCCCAGTTTTTTAATTTTAAACAAAACGGAGAAGGTACTAACGAACAAAATTGTATTTGTGATAAATATCCCGAACAAACTGAAACCAATAACGGACAAATAATTTATACAGACGATACAATTGTATGTACCCAGGGATCAAATAAGGCATGTGATTCATTTAGTACAACTTATTTATCCCACACTGCCTGCGGTAGTGGAGACATGAGTTATTATGAACCTTTTGATTTTGCTAATTATGTCAGCACAGAATCATGTGAAGATAAAAACGGTCAAACCACGATTGCATGTGAAGGAGTCGTTGACTACGTAATCAACGGAGATACAACTACATTGTCACTAAATAATTTAGAAGGAGGACATGTTTTAGATTTGAATGAATTAGGAGAAAAAGAAATAGAAATCACTATTAATCACATGGGTTGCGACGGATTTGTTGTATATACTCCACACGATTGTTGGGCTGGTTCTCCAGAAGCCCAAATATTTTATCATGAAACAGAGTCAATCCCAATCTTTCAAGGAACAGTCACAGTTGTAAACATAACTCCAAACGTTGAAACACGTGAACCTGCAAGTGTTAGGGTTTCAGGGGACAGTGCACACATAGAAATTCCTATTGACAATTTTGAGCCGGACGGCGAATACGAAAGAGGTGTTGACATAATAATAACGGACATCCATTGGGACCCCAGTCTATGTTATGACTTTGAACTTGACGGAAGTTTACCGGAAATACCAAGCGGTGAAACACGAACTATAAGCGGAACAATAACCCGATTAAATCCTGAGGCAAGCCCAGTAGCATGTGACGACAGGCCGATAGTATTTAGTTTTGATTATGATACCACAAGCACTGCATGTTATGACACAATTGTTACAACCACAACGGACGGAATAGAGTTAATTGAAGGACCAGGACCGGATTACATTTGTGATTTTACAGGAATGCCTTATGAATTAAACGCAGGCCAAACACAAATATTAAACATGCTAGTAACAAACATTGGGACAGGAGATGGTATAAACTATTCAAAATCCAACATTAGAGCAAACAAAGGCACTGTAATATTAAATGAAAACATTATCACAATCCCAATCAATTCAGGGGCAATACATAACGTAGTAACAAACGGTGCAGTTACATGCACTGGCAATGAAGAAATTTTTATTCAAGGAAACGCAGACGTTGCAAATGATGTTATTGAAGCTAATGAATCAAACAACATGTGCAACCATACAATTCAATGCCACAGTGAACCTGATTACATAAGTGAATGTAAAGTTTCGGATGACGAAATCGTAGTAGGTGAAAGCACATTAATAAAAATAGCTACAAAAAATATTGGAGATGCAACCACCACAAACAGCATGACTAACTTCTTCAGTAGTTTCAATGTACCAGGAGACTTAGGTGATCCAATACGCACTTATGCTTCAAACCTTGGTTACCAAAGCATAAGAGGATTATATACTGGAGAATATAATGACACGTCATTTGAATACAATTGCACTGCAGGCGGTGAAGTTTACATATATGGCTATGCAGATTATAGGGATGAGATTATAGAATCAAATCCAGATGAGACTCCTGAATTAAATAATTATTACAATAAAGACAATCTACTTTCTTATTGTAAAATAACATGTATTTCAAATTATACGTGCATTGATTACGTTTAATTCTTCTAGTTTTTTATTCTTTTTTTATGTTCATTATTTTTTCTCATTATTTATTTTCATTATTTAACTAAATTATGTTTAGATCATTCATACATTAAAATTATTCATACCTTAAAGCTTCAATAGGATTAAGTTTAGCGGCCTGAAGCGCTGGGAACACGCCTGCGATAATACCTATAACAAACGAAAACACTAAAGATAAAAGAATAACATAAGGACTAATCACACCTTCCAACCCCCATGCAAAAACAGAGGATAACGAATTGAACAATAAAATAATTATAATACTAATTATAACTCCAACGATCCCACCAAACGTGCAAAGCAAAGAACTTTCAGTCAGAAACATTAACATAACTTGATTATCCCTTGCACCGAACGATTTCATAACACCAATTTCCTTGGTTCTCTCAAGGACTGCAGTAAACATAGTGTTTGAAACGCCGACCGCGCTTACCAGAAGTGAAATGCCTGCGACCGCACCAAGGAAAAGATTCAAAACTCCTATGATTGAGTTAACCTGTTCTAATAAATATTCTGCAGTGATAATTGTAAAATCATCTTCTGAAACTTTATGAGACGAACGAAGTTCAAATGAAATTCTGTCTGCAACAGTTTCAGGCTCAAAACCTTCTGAAACACGGACATAAATCATACCCAGTTCATCACTACCCACCGTACCCATTTTATCAGTGATCTTTCGGGCATCATTATAAGATATAATTATGGTTTGGTCATCATTGCTACCGCCAAGGCCACCTATTTTCTGTAATATGCCTACAACCCTAAACTTCTCACCGCCGATATAAATATTTGAACCAACATTAACAGGTTTATCAAAAACAGTATTTGCAAAAGCATTACCGATTATAACAACATTTGTCTCAGAATCCTTAAAGAACCTGCCCCTTTCAATCTTATATTGAGGGATAACTTTTTTTGCAAAAAAATCTGATTCAAACCCGTAAAAAATCATGTTAACTTCCTGATCCTTATACTGAATAGACTTTCCGGAAACAGGTAGACCGACCGATGTAAAATCTACTCCCGGTATTCTTTTAATCCTGTCAACATCATTTAAATAAAGTTTACCCTGTGAAGCTGAAGTTGAATGCCCAATCAAAGACGTTAAAGAACCGGGAGTAATAGCAATGTTCTGTGCACCGAACTGGTCAAGCTCCTTAGTAATTGAAAACTTTAAACCGTCACCAATACCCAGCATTAACATTATAGCAACTACTCCAATAATCACACCCATCAAAGTTAACCATGTTCGCATACTCCTATGCTTAAGATTTATAGGTATGATTTTTAAGTAATCCATATTATCTCCTCAATGCATCAACAGGATTAAGGTTAGCTGCCTGAAGCGCAGGAAACACGCCTGCAATAATTCCAATCGTTAATGAAAACCCAAAAGCAAAAAATATTACCCAGACAGTTAAAACCGCCTCAAACCCAAGCTCAAAATAATTTGAAATAAAATTGAAAAGCAAAAGAAAAACAATACTAACCAATAAACCTATGAGACCGCCAACTGAACATAACCCTGCACTTTCTGCAAGAAACATGTTTAATATTTGTGAATTTTTTGCACCCAACGATTTCATTATACCAATTTCCTTGGTCCTTTCAACAACTGCAGTAAACATAGTATTAGATACTCCAACCGCGCTTACCAGAAGTGAAATGCCTGCGACTGCACCCAAAAATATAGTTATCATTCCTAAAATAGTTTCAACCTGAGCCTTAAGATAATCAGCTGTTAACATTGTAAAATCATTTTCCTTAACCTTATGAGATGCTCTAAGTTTAAATGCAATCTGGTCACCAACCAATGATGGATCAAACCCTTCAACAACTCGTACATATATTGCACTAATCTGATTGGTACCCAAAGCACCTGCACCTTCCGCAAGTTCCCTGGCCTGCTCATAAGAAATTGCAATTGTCCGGTCTGAACCGGGCTGGCCACCGTTGCCAACCTTTTCAAGTATCCCTACAACTTCATATTTTTCATGGGCAATATAAATGTTTGAACCTACACTCATAGGTTTATCAAAAATATTATATGCGAAATCATAACCAATTACTGCAACATTGCGTTCGCCTTGCTTATAAAATCTTCCGCGCAGGATTTTATATTGCGGTATAACTTCATTTGTGAACAATTCGGATTCATAACCTGTGGGACTCAACGTAACTTCCTGATCCTTAAATGTAATTGTCTGTGATGGTGCCTGGGCAACCTTGCTAGTAAAATCCACACCAGGCACACCTTTTACAAGGGCAACATCAGTCAGATATAATTTACCCTGACGCGGTAAATAATTTGACGCTGCACCTAATGACATTGAACCTGGAGTTATAACAATGTTTTGTGTACCAAACTGGTCAAGCTGGTCAGTAACACTTGCCCTTAACCCGTCGCCAAAACTAATAAGCAAAACGATTGCAACAACACCAATAACTATCCCTAACAAAGTTAACCATGTCCGCAAACTTCTATGCCTAAGATTTATAGGGATAAGGTTTAAGTAATTCATGTCTTAACCTCAATCAACCCTCAAACTATTTGTGTATTTTATCATTTTCGGGCCTTATCCTCTTTTTCATTATGGTCATTTTTTTTATTTCTTTTCAGAATACCGCCCAGCAAATTGCTTTTCTTATAGTATTTGAAGTAAATGATCAACCCAGCAATAATTACGATTATCAGAATAGCAAATATGCAAATCGTATCATTACTAGCAGGAGCATTATATACATTTAATTTCTTGGTTATAACAATCTCATGAGGATTATTGGAACTATCAAGGTAACCTACTTTAAATTCCAAAGGATATTGTCCCTCTTCAACTGATGAAATTAACATTTTATATTGTACAGTACTAAAATCATCTGCCTCTAAATTACCAATAAACTGTTCACTTTCCGCATCAAGAACTTTATACACGTCATTAGATACAACATCAATTGTTAATGCCTTAACATTACTTACACCAACATTAGTTGCCTGGACTGAGAAAGTATACTGACCTTCTGACGTCAAAGGAATCGGACTTGTAACAATGTAAACGTCAAGATCTGGAGGAGAACTAATATCTACACCAACATCCACAGTTTCAGGAACCATTACATTATTGTTCTCATCATTATATGAAATCATAAATGAAATTGTGTCATAACCCATCTCAACATCCTTAACAGCCACAGGAATTGTAACATCCTTAACTTCACCAGGCAGTAATGTACCTAAACTGGTAGACGACTGTGATATCGGAACAAGAAAATCATCATTAAATGTTATCTCAACGTTCTTGGCTACGTGATCACCGTTATTTTTTACACTCATAACAAAATCATTTCTGGTATTAGGTTTTAGACTTGTATCCAGAGTTATTATTGAAAACTGGGAATTCCTAGCCTTAATAATTATTGGCACATTAAATGATTTTTCTTCATTTACACCCAAAGCATGTGTATATTCAACAATTATTGGAACAGTAGTTTGACCGGTGTCTGCATTACCATCTATATATAATGTAGAATTAATTATTTTCGTTCCTTTAACTGAACCAAGGTATAAACTTGACATGTTTTCAAACCTGACATCTTCACTATCAATGATTAGATTACAATTGTTTATTGGTTCGCCATTATCCTGAATAGTAAACTGAACCGGATAAGTCAACCCCTGTTCAAAAATGTTTGGAGTAATTGAAAGTGATAACGAAACGGGTTTTTTAACAGTAATAGGAACATTAATCAAACGCTGAGTATATCTAGTATCACTGTCAGCATCAAAATTATTTGAATTCACTCGGATATACAAGGGATACACTCCACTTGAAACATTCCCAGGTATTTCAAAAGGTATGGAAACCATGGTAACCGCGCCACTTCGCATCTGACCAACCGTAATACTGGACTCGGAAATTATCCTAGAAGTACTGGATGATGTCACGCTCACAAAAATATCATCATTAATTGCACTTGAAACTGTTACAGATGCAACACCGCTCCCACTAACAGCAGCAACAGAATTAGTTATAGTCAATTCTACCATGCCACTTGTACCCGGAGGCAACTCATCCGAAGGAAAAACCTCATAATCAACTGCTACACCTGCCCAGCAGGCACCCAACAAAACTAACAACATCAACATCATTTTTTTCATATTTCTTCACCTCAATTCTTATCATCAATTATTCTTAATTTTTTATCATCAATTTTTATCTTCAATATTCATTCTCAATTCTTTAACATCAATTTGTATCTAAACTTCTTTATCTTCTATCTATTATCTATTCTAGATAATATATTCTTAATCATCATTTCATTTTTAAATTTATTCCAATCTCCTCAACATAATTACCTCAATTTTATTTTACCACTTCTGAATTTAGTAGCATTAACTTCTTTTACCATACCATCTTCAATATAATAAATCTTATTAACAAAACTTCTAGTAGCAATTAAAGGATCATGCGTGATCAACAAAACAGTTTTGCCTTCATCATTAATTTCCTTTAAAATTTTCAAGACCTCTTCACCGCTCTTAGTATCAAGGTTACCGGTCGGTTCATCAGCAAGCAAAATGTCCGGATCATTAACAAGCGAACGTGCAACTGAAACCCTTTGTTGCTGGCCACCGGAAAGTTCACTCGGGAGATTATTTAACTTTTCACTTAAACCTAAACGAACCAAAAGGGAATTTGCCTTGCTTTTCATTTGATCCCCGCTATAATCATAAAACATTAAAGGTAGCATTACATTTTGCAATGCAGACAATGTTTGAATTAAATTAAAAGATTGAAATACAAAACCCAGGTTCTTAAATCTTTTCTCGGCCAATTCATTTGAAGTATAATCCTTAATATTTTTACCATGAAAATAAACATTGCCCTCTGAAGGTGCGTCCAACAGCCCCAGAATATGAAGAAGTGTACTTTTACCACTCCCGCTGGGACCCAGAATAACTACAAAATCATTTTCAAATACTTCAATATTAATATCTTTAAGGGCATAAAACTCTTCATCACCCATTATATATTTTTTAGATACATTTTCCAGTTTTATTATCGTGCGCACCATATCACCTTGAAAGATATTTTAAAAACTCTTTAGTTTGCAAAGGAATTAACTTCCTAAATGATTCCAAATACAACTTACCTTTTTTAGTAGTAGAATATATTTTAATCTTACGCTTACCATGAGCATCCATTTTTGCACTTATAAGACCCTGTTTATTTAAATTATTCAAAATCGGATAAAGTTTTGAAACATTAAATTCCAAAGGCACAGGATTAATGCTCTCTAAATATTTATAAAGCTGGTAACCATACATTGAACGTGATTTTAAAATCCAAACTATTCTAAATTCAAGCAACGCTTTGAAAACTCTTTTAGAATTACAACTAAAACTCTTATCCTTTTTCAACGCAGCCGCAATAAACTTAGATTTGACCGACGTGTTTTTTGTAGATCCAGACTTTAGTGACTTTACCATAGTATATAAAACAACAAAAGGATTTATAATATGTTCTTTATTGGACCTATTAGGATTAGGACCTATTAAAATGAAAGCCTATGAGCCAAAAAAATATTATAAAACATAAAAATATTATGAAAATATTAAAGTGATATTAAAATGAAATAAAAAAATTTCAGAAAGAAAATTAACGAAACGTTTATTAAGGTATTTACTGTTAGAAAATGCAGGTGATTGGAAATGGTTGTAAAGAAAAAACCAACAAAGAAAAAAACAATAAAGAGAAAAACTGCTTCAAAGAAGAAAATTGTAAATAAAAAAACTTCTAAGAAGAAAATCGTGAAAAAGAAAGTTGTTAAGAAGAAAACTGTGAAAAAGAAAA
>CAYOKY010000005.1:0-18299 GCA_964404695.1 Microcaldota archaeon
TTTTGTTCCTTGCCACTTGCCTTATCTTTTGCACTGACCTTTAGGATGCCGTTTACATCAATGTGAAATGCAACTTCAATCTGTGGCATGCCTCTTGGTGCTTGCGGAATTCCTGACAATACAAAACTTCCTAACAAAATGTTATCCTGTGCCATTGTACGTTCGCCCTGATAAATTTTGATTTCCACTGATGTCTGGTTATCGCCGGCAGTTGAAAATACCTGACTTTTCTTTGTTGGGATTGTAGTATTGCGTTCAATGAGTTTGGTCATCACACCACCCAATGTTTCTATTCCCAGTGTTAATGGTGTAACATCTAAAAGAACAACATCTTTAACGTCCCCGCTTATGATACCGCCTTGCAATGCTGCGCCCATTGATACTGCTTCCATTGGGTCAATCCCACGCTCGGCTTTCTTGTTAACAAAATCTTCAACGACTTTTCGTACGATTGGCATGCGTGTTGGGCCACCTACTAAAATGATTCTGGATATTTTATCTGGTCCGAGCTTAGCATCCTGTAATGCCTGGTTTAACGGAACTTTACATTTATCAATGATAGGTCTGATTAACTCTTCAAGTTTAGATCTATTGATTTTATGAACAAAATGTACTGGTCCGTTGCTTGTAACTGTTAAGTAAGGAAGATTTATTTCTGTTTCAATAGTTGTTGACAGTTCAATCTTAGCTTTTTCTGCTGCTTCTTCCAGTCGTGCTATTGCCGGTCTGTCTTTTGAAACGTCTGCACCTGTTTCATTTTTTATTTCCTGTAATAAGTAATCTACTAATGCTTTGTCCATGTCACGCCCGCCGAGTTCAGTATCACCGCTTGTGGATATTACTTCAAAAAGTCCTTCATTGAATTCAAGGATTGTAACGTCCAGGGTTCCTCCTCCCAAGTCAAAAATTAAGAGTTTTTCCTCTCCTTCTTTTTTATCAATTCCATAAGCCAGCGCAGCTGCAGTCGGTTCATTTATAATTCTGATAATCTCAAGGCCTGCTATTTTGCCTGCGTCTTTTGTTGCCTGTCTCTGGTTATCATCAAAGTATGCCGGAACAGTTACAACTGCCTTGTCAATCTTTTCTCCTAAGAATTCTTCTGCGTCTTTCTTAATCTTTTGCAAAATAAAGGCTGATAGTTCCTGTGGTGTAAATTCTTTATCACGAAGTTTATATTTATGGTCAGTACCCATTTTTCTTTTGAAACCTGATACTGTTCCTTCTGAATTTGTAACTGCTTGTCTTCTTGCCGGTTCACCGACTAATAATTGTCCTTCTTTGTTTACTGCTACAACTGAGGGGAATGCTTTACCGTACATTGTAATTCCCTCTGAGCTTGGTATTATTGTGGATTTACCTCCAATTACTGCAGATGCTGCAGAGTTTGATGTGCCTAAATCAATTCCAATTATTTTACTCATTTAATCCACCTCTTCGTTTTCATTATTTTCATTCACTTTAATTTTTTCTTTTTCATTATTAATTTTATCATTACATTTTTCATAATTGCATTCTTTATTTTTACATTCTTTATCATCATTACATTCATTTCCTTTGCTTACAACGACTTTTGGATGTTTAATAATCATATTGTCTAACAGGTAACCGTTTTGGATTACTTCAACGATTTTGCCGTCTTCAAGGTCACTTTCAATGTACGTGACTGCCTCGTGCAGGTTATGGTCAAACGTATCACCTTTCTCAATGTGCATTTTCCTTAGGCCTTTGCTTTTAAGTATGTGTTTAAGTTTATTGTAAATTATTTCAATGCCTTTATTATTGATTTTGTTGTTCTCTCCATCTGCTTCGTTTTCACTTTGCTTGGCTTTTTCTAGATCTTCCAAAACTGGTATGATCTCAAGAATTATATCTTTGCTTAATGCGCATTTTACAGTTTCATGTTCCTTATCTTTGAACTTTTGATAATTGTCAAATTCTGCAAGCAGGCGAAGATATTTATCTTTGTAATTCTCCTGTTCATTTCTTTCGTTGCTCTTGTAATCCTGTTCATTGTTCACAATATCGTTTTCTTCAACATTTTCCTGTTCGTTTATATTTTCGTTATCATTCTCTAAATCTTCTTTTGACATTATACTCACCCATTAATTTTTGTTCCTGTTCATTTTCCTTATCTATTTCATATGCTAGTTCTTCAAGTTCTTCATATTTTTTCATAATTTCCCTTTTTCTGAATCGTATATATTCTGCTAGAGTTTGAAACTTTGTTAAATATCTTCCGTGCTCTTCTACAAGAAAACCCAAATCTTTCATCTTTTGCAAATGATGTCTTACTGTTAACCTGTGCATTCCGGTCATATATGATATTGTACTACTGCTGATTGGGTTATCTGAGATCTTAATGACTGCTCTGAAAATTGTGACTGAAGTGTTTTCAATATCTCTTCCACTTTTCATTTTGATTAATTCACATAATCTGATTATGTCCTCGTTGCTTATCATTTTAATCCCTTAATTGTCATTCATTTCCAATAATTTTATCAATAAAGTGTTAATATATTATTAACAATTCCTTTTATAAACATTCCTTGCACAATCTAAATACATGGCTATATCCGATGAAAGATTAAAACGCCTTGAACGGTTAGAAGAATTATTAGAAAAGGGCAATATTAAAATCGTGGTTGAAAACAAGGATAGTTCCGGAGACACCAAGGAAGTTGACAAGGAAGTTAAAGAAGTTAAAACCGATGTTAAAAAACTTACTAAAAAGAAAGTTAAGGTATCTAAAATCCCTTTTGATGATTCAATAGATATTGGTATTTTAACGCCTGTACTGATTATAGGAATTGTTACGGGGGTATTGACCGGGTTATCTATTTTAGGTTTATTTTTTATAATATTGTTGCCGATTTTTGGTGTAATATTAATGCGTTTATTCCCGCTTTATCTAGGAGTTCGCGGTGGCATGAAAAAGGCGTTTGCTTCATGTATTGCTACAGGCATATTTGCAGCGGTGATTTCTACTATTATATTACTAATATTAGAAATATTTTTGGCATCATCAATATATGAATTTGTGAAACCATTCGTTGATTTCCTTGACCCTACTATGTTGTCTATATTATTGGGCAGTGTGGGACTGGATACAACTGTATCATTTGTCGGATTGTTGACACGTTTTATAATCTCAGTGATTTTGTATCCTATATTATTACTGCTCGGTGCATTGGTGTATCTTAAGTTTAAATGGTGATCAATTTAAGTAGGATAAATAAGTAGGATAAATTTAGATGGCGTGAGTTTGAATATAATGAATTTAAGTAAAAATTTAAGTAAAATAAGTTTGAGTATAATAATTAAATTATTAAATGGTGATAGATTTGGAAGAATTTAGAACAACTGCAGAATTAAAAATATCTAATAAATTGGTTGACCAGATTATAGGTCAGGATTATGCTGTTGAAATAATTAAAAAAGCAGCAAAACAAAGAAGACACGTTTTACTTATAGGGTTGCCTGGCACAGGCAAGTCCATGCTTGCACAGGCAATGGCAGAATTGATGCCCGTTACTGCTTTGGAAGACATTTTGGTTTATGCAAACACTCTTGATGAAAACAGTCCGATTGTTAAAACCGTAAAAACATATCCTGTTGAACTTGAGATAAGTAAACATCCTGATTTGAGGAAAATAACTGCTTTGGACAAGTCTACTGATGGCATGGGCAGAAAGATAATTAAAAACTTTAATAAGATCCAGGGCTCTGATATGGACCTTGGGGAATTTAAAAAGATTAATCCTTTGATGCCCGCTATCCTTATTGGTGTTTTGGGGATGTTGGTTGTATTTTTACTTGACCTTTCAGATATGACGAAATGGATGTTGATTGCAATTATCGCAGCTGCATTTTTATTTTACGGTTTGTTTACATATTTGTATAATATAGGTACTAAGTTGGGCATTAATCCAAACTTTTCAGGCAAACCTAAACTTATCGTTGACAATACGGATTTAAGGACAGCTCCTTTTATTGATGCGACCGGTTCAAAGGCAGGAGCTTTGCTCGGCGACGTTAAACATGACCCTTTGCAAAGTGGTGGTCTTGGCACTCCTGCACATTTGCGATGCGAAGCCGGTGCAGTTCACAGGGCAAACAAAGGAGTTTTATTTATTGATGAAATCGTTTCATTAACTGGTAATTTTCAGCAGGAAATTTTAACTGCAATGCAGGAAAAGAAATATTCAATTACCGGTCAAAGTGAACATTCATCTGGCGCGATTGTTAAAACCAAGCCGGTTCCATGCGACTTTGTTTTGGTTGCAGCGGGCAATTTTGAAGATATCTCCAAAATGCATCCTGCCTTGCGTTCACGTATCCGCGGTGCAGGTTATGAAGTTAAAGTTAATGATAATATGCCTGACACGCCTGAGAACCAACAAAAACTTATAACACTTGTTGCTCAGGAGGTTATCAAAGATGGCAGGATTCCGCACTTTACAAAGGAAGCAGTTTCTGAAATTATTGAAGAAGCAAGGCGACGTGCCACTCGGAAACATTCCTTGACTTTAAATTTAAGGGAACTGGGCGGTGTAATTCGTGCAGCCGGTGACATTGCAATGGAAAGGGGCGCAAACTATGTTAACGTTAGCCATATTAAGGATTCATTGGTATTATCGCGAACATTGGAAGAACAAGTTGTTCATGAAATTGTTACAGTTAAAAAAGATTATAGTGTTGTACAATCTAAAGGTGAAATGATAGGTCGTGTTAATGGGTTGGCAGTATTTGGCGGTAAACGGACAGGTATAGTATTGCCTATTGAAGCCGAAGTTACGCTTTCCTCATCTAAAGACGAAGGTCGTGTTATTGCTACGGGTAAACTTGGTGACATTGCAAAGGAAGCAGTCATGAACGTTTCCGCGTTGATTAAGAAGTATGCGGGCAAAGACATAACAAACAAGGATGTTCATATCCAGTTCCTGCAAACCTATGAAGGTGTTGAAGGTGATTCTGCATCAATATCAATTGCTGTTGCAGTAATATCTGCCATGGAAGGGATACCTATTAATCAGGATGTTGCAATGACTGGTTCATTATCCATCCGCGGTGAAGTTTTACCGGTTGGTGGTGTGACAAGCAAGGTTGAAGCGGCAATTGATGCTGGTTGTACTAAGGTCATTTTACCATATTCTAATGTTGAAGATGTTTACATATCCAAGGTTGACGGTCGTCAAATTAATATGGTTGCGGCCCAGACTTTGGTTGATGTTTTAAAGATTGCATTAATGGATTGTCCTGCCAAGAACAAATTACTGAAAAAGTTTTCAAATGTTGATAAACTTCTTAACCATAAATGTATGATCAATAATCAAAGTAACAAAGATACGGGCAAGAAATCAACTTTAAGTAAGCAGTCAAAGAAAACTAAACGGTCAGGCAAATCTGGAAAGCCAGGTAAGAAAACTAAATGGTCAGGCAAATCTAAAAAGTCTGGTAAAAATAACTCTAAAAGAACTAATGATAACTAACTTAATTGGGTGATATATTTGTTTACTGAACAATGGACTTTCCAAACCTATAATTTGATTATAACATTATCCAATGGTGAGTTTAAGGTTAACCGTAGTTCTTATGATGGTGTCAGTGCCAGATGTTTTAATAAATCGTTTGGGTTTGCGTCTTCAAACCGGTTGGAAGATAAACAGCAGGTTATTGATAAAGCTAAAAAATTGTCAAATATTAGTTTGAAAAATCATGACTTAAAATTTAATACTGTTCGGTCACCGTTGACTTCTGAAAAGGGTTATGGTCTTCCGGAATATGACATTGAACAGGTGTTAAATAAATTTAGACATCTTGATTCTGAGTTAAATGTCCCTGAACTTAAAACCCGTTCATTTAAAATTTTAACCAATTCTACATTTAAAACTTATGAAAATTCTGAGGGTATGAATGTTACTTATAATGACATTTGGTCTTATTTTTCAGTTTTTGGAGTTGCCCGTTCCGGTGACGTTATGGAAACATGGTCAGAGCGTGAAGGATGGATCGGCAGGTTGGATGAAAAAGACGTTTTAGATTTTCAACCTAAAGTTATAACTGTAAAAGATAAAGCCATATCTTTATTGAAAGCCGGTCATGCGCGAAAAGGTTTGCATACTATTATTTTAGATCCCGAAATGTCCGGTTTGTTTACCCATGAAGCTGTAGGTCATGCATGTGAAGCGGATTCAGTTTTAGGCAATGCGTCAGTGTTGAATAAGTTGGGTGAACAGGTTGGAAGTGAACTGGTTAATATAACAGATTATTCTGTTTACCCAAACGCTTTTGGTAATATTTCAAATGATGATGAAGGCGTACGTGCAGTTCCGCAAACGTTGATTGAAAAAGGTATTGTTAAGGGATATCTTCATTCTTCACAAACCAGTGCAAATATGGGTCAAAAGTTAACGGGCAATGCACGAATGCAGGGTTATGATTCGCCTCCAATAATTCGTATGCGTAATACTATTATGGAACCGTCTAATCCTAAGTTTGCTGTAAATGATGATGAAGTTCTAGATGTAAAACAAGGGATTTTTGTTAAAGGTATGAACGGTGGGTCTGTGGATCCATTGACAGGCACATTCATGTTCGGTGCAAAGGAAGCGTACAATATCGTTAACGGGGAAATGCGTGACCATTTACGTGACGTTTCAATAACCAGTAACATTAGACAAACGTTGCATAATATTACTACTGTAGGGAAAACTATTGAAACAGGCCCGGGCTTTTGCGGTAAACGTGGCCAGAACGTTCGGGTTAGTGACGGTGGTCCGATGATTCGTGTTGAAAACATGGTGGTTGGTTAAATGATTTCTGTTCATGAAAATGTTAAAGGTAATGAAATGATTAATGCTTACGAAAACATACTTAAACAAAAACTTAACCAAAATATAATTCAAGGTTATGAGGTTTATTATTCGCAGTCAGAATCTTTGGGATTGAACGCTGAGCTTGACAAGATTAAGATTAATGAATGGGATTATGAGCACGGTGTTGGTATTCGTGTATTAAAAAATAATAAAGTCGGGTTTGCATTTGGTCAGCGGTTGGAAGATGCAGGAAAGGTTATTGATAATGCGGTTTTTGTTAGCAAATTTAATCCTGTTACCAAGGAGTTTAGTTTTAATTCTAAGAGTAAAGTTAATGATTTGAAATATAATTATGTTTCTCGTGAAGATGAGTCAACGGAACTATTGCTTAAGGATTACCTTAAATCCTGCGTGGATATCAAGGGCCATATTGAAACTTATGCGTCATTGAGCATGGGTGGTGGCCGGTTAATCAATTCTGAAGGGATGGACATTATTGAAAAATGGGACAGTAACGTTTCATTGTATACCTCTGTCCGTAAAGGTGAAACGTCAGGCTCTGAAAGTTTGACATTGCCAACTTTAGATGATAGATTTTATAATGTTCCAAACAAGGCATTGGAAAATGCAGTGATAAATGATAAAGGTAAAAAGCAATCTTTTAATGGTTTGATAATAATCCAATCAACAGCATTACGATCATTACTTAGTTTTTACTTGTCTTCTTTCACCGGGTTAAGAAAACATTATAACATGACAAAGTTTAATGTTAATGATGTTGTAGGTTCGGAAGATTTGACTATTATTGATGATTCATTGGATGTCCGGGGAACGTCACGTACGTCTTTTGATATGGAAGGTACGCCTTCAAAAACACTACCCATTGTTGAAAAAGGTATCCTTAAACGGTTTGCATATGACCGTTGGTTTGCGGTTCTAGACGGGTTAGAGCCAAACCAGGACAATGGTTTTTGTTCGCGTGGAAGTTATTCGTCCTCACCTGGTATAGGTTTTTCAAACATTGTTATCCCTAAGGGTAAAAGTAAATTTTCGGATTTTGATAATGTTGCAGTTGTTGAATCAGTTTTCGGACTTCACACAGCCAATCCTATAAGCGGACGGTTTGGGCTTCCAATTGACAGAGGTTACATTTTATCTAACGGTGAAAAAACAGGGTTGAAAGATGTAATGCTTTCAGGTAACATATTTGAAGGATTGAAAAATGTAAAGGGCATAGGAAATGAACAGGAAGTTAATGGTTCATTTATCCTGCCGTGGGTTGCAGTTGACGGTTTCCAGATTATTTAATTTATTTTCTGCATACAATTTCAATTATATATTCTGCAAAATCATTTGGTCCTGGATTGTTTTCTGGCGAATTGATCATTGTAATATATATTATATAATCAGAAAAGTGATTTTCAACATTGCTAACTGTTGCCTTTACTTTTTTGTCCCCGCCGATTCCTAAACCTAAGAAGCCCTTGTTTCTGTTTTCGTTGTATTCCCTTAGTTTCTGCACGGTTTGGTAAATCAGGTTTTCCCTGCCAATCTTTTCAATGCCGGAAACGATTTCAATGATCTTCTTTTGTGTTTGGATATCTGCATTTTCAAGGAATTCAATATTAATGCCATATTGTGTTATAGTTTCTTCGGCTACCTTTAACCTGGTTTCATGATCATTTACATCTTTTTTCAGGTTTCTGACATTCTTTTCAACTTTTTCAACTCTTTTGTTTGTGTTACCATCCTTTTCGTTTAACACTAATATTAATGAGTCAATAATCGTTCCCTGTCTCGTAATGGTATTATCTTGTTCTATTGTTTTGTTTACTAATGCTTTCACAACATCTTTTATGGAATATACTGAGTCCTTTTCATTTGACATAACACCTATTTGTATAATGTCATTTGGTGTCATTGTATTTTCAACAGCTATTTTGTTCTGAAGGTTTTTAAGGTCTTTTTGACTTACAATTCCCAGCGTATCCTTTACTTTATCACATCCCAGAAAGCCGGTAGCTATTGCTGTTAATGTAATGACAATTGCAACTTTTGTTGCAGTTTGCTTGAATTTTTTTTGTTTTAAATTCATTTTTTCACCCATAATAATTGGTTATTAGTATAACATTAATTGTTAAACATATCCATTTTACATATTCTATTGATTATCTTATAACTCAGAACATTTAAAAATGGGGTGTTTGGTTGTTGTAATTCATGTTATGGCTGGCAATGGAGGAATTATACGTAAATTTCCTTCTCAAACCGTATGCCATACTTATCATATGTTGCAGGTTCAAGTGCAAAAACCATGCCTTTTTTTATGTTCATTTTGTTTGTGATTCTTAAGCTTGGTTCTTCGTGAACGTCCATGCCTATCGAATGACCTAATGAGTGTATCATTTTCTCGTGCCCTTTGACATTATTTTTAATTATCTCGTTAGCCATTGAGCAGATCCTATTAATGCCTGCACCAACTGTTATTAACGTTTTAATTTCGTCCCATGCAGTTACCATGCCATCAATTCTTCTATTTATTTCAGGTTTAAATCCGATTGTTAATGTTACGTCTGAACAATAACCGGCAACCTTTGCGCCAAAATCAACCAACGCAATATCTTTACATTTTTTGTCCGTTGGCACATGGTGTGGAAACCTAGAATTTTCGTCGTAAGCTATTATTGGTTCAAAGCTTATGTCTGCTTCCATCTCATATATCTGTTTTTTAATCCATGTTGCAGTATCCTGTTCATTATACTTTTTTACAACTTTCTCAAGGTCAAACCACAAGTCCGTGCACATTTTTTCCGCTTCCTTGATTGCCTTTCTTTCTTCGGGGAATTTA
Organism: Microcaldota archaeon; assembly: GCA_964404695.1. Taxonomy (GTDB): domain Archaea; phylum Micrarchaeota; class Micrarchaeia; order Anstonellales; family JAGGVH01; genus JAGGVH01. The sequence goes on from CAYOKY010000005.1 coordinate 9,664, forward strand.
ATCATCCTGAGTTTCCAGATATCTTGTTCGCAATCTATCAATTTAATTTTTTCAGATTCAAACGTTTGTGCCAGTTTTTTTGAAATGTCAAACGAGACCTTAATTTCCTTTAGTTTATTATCTTTGACAAGTTTTACTAGGTCTGATAGTGTACCTTTTTCAACGTCTTCCCATTCCTCTTTAATTCTTTTAAGTTCCATTTCCGAACTGATGATTTTGCCGTCATCTTCCATATCCTTTTTTATTAAGTAACATCCTGCTGCTTCAAAGTCCGTGAAATACTTGAAATGTTTAGATTCTGATGGTATTACTATCATTTGTTCACCTCATTTAATTTTATGTTCACATTCATTTTATTTATTTCCCTATTGATTTTTCAATTTATTTACTTTCATCTTATTATTTACTTTCATTTTTATTATGATTTATTTTTATCTTTCCATTCATTTTTCCATTTACTGTCATTATTGATTTGTTTCATCTTCACATTGTTCTATATTATATCCAGATTGTGCAACTTTAATTATTTCGTTAGCTTTCTTTTTGCCTATGCCTGGTATTTTTGTTAACTCTTTGATGTTTGAATTTGCGATGTTTTGAACTGAACCCATGTTTTCCAATAGATTTATTGCTAATTGCGGTCCGATCTTCGGCAAAGCTTCAATCATGCCTCTTTGTTGTTCACTTAACGTTCTGCCTTTACGTTTGCCATAGATTTTTATCATTTTCTTGTTTGCAAACTGTTCATGCTTGGCTATTGCATAAATCATTTCACAGGTTGTTTTTTTGTTTCGCGTGAAAAATAATGAACATTTAAAGTCAGTTATTATTGATGTGTACGCGCCCAATATGGCATTACGTTTTATTCTCAGGTATGGTTCATTGCCCTCAACAATAATGATAACGTTTTCATAGTATTCCTTTAATTTTACGATTTGTCTGAACAATCGCTGGTCTATTATTGATTGTTCAAAGTCCGGTTTGCTTTTACGTTCAATGATGGTTTTCTCTGATGTGATGTAATCTCCGGTTTCCAACTGTTTAATCTCTATGTTTGCACCCAATTCTTCAAGGTTTTCAATTATATTTTTTGGTTCTCTGTGATCTAAAACCACTTTAACTTTGTCTTCATTTTCCACACAAATTAAAAGGGAGAACAGTTTTTTAAACCCTTATGAACAAATAAAAACTATGTCTATAATCCGTCTTTTACCTGATTCGGTACGTTCCAAGATTGCAGCCGGTGAAGTTATTGTTAATCCTGGCTCTGCTATCAAAGAACTGATTGAAAACGCGTTGGATGCAGGGGCAGATGTAATTAAAGTAATTACCCGGAAAGGCGGTAAGACCTTAATCAAAGTTATAGATAACGGTTCTGGCATGGGTGCCGACGACTTATTAAAATCTGTTGAACGTCATTATACCAGCAAGATTTATTCGGATTCTGACCTTTATAATATCCATTCGCTTGGGTTCAGGGGCGAGGCATTATCAAGCATGGCAGTGGTTGGAAATTTATCAATTGCTTCGCAGGAAAAAGATGAAGGAATAGAACTAAGTTTTGATCATAAAGGAGTGCCTGTGGATAAGAAAAAAGTTGCGCTTACCAAGGGAACAATTGTAACTTTAACATCATTATTTTCTGAAATGCCTGTCAGGTTGCGTTACCTAAGTTCAGATGAAACTGAAGATCGCAACAATCTTAAAATATTATACCGTTTCATTTTGTCCAATCCTAAAGTCCGGTTTGAGTTTACCAGTGGTAAAGGCACTTTAGTATTTCCAAGTTCAAAACAGATTGATCGCATTTCAATGGTTTTCGGAAGGGATGTATCAGATAATATGGTGGAAATTACCATTTCCTGTCCAATTGATAAAGACATTAACGTTTCAGGTTATATTACCAAACCAACCTATTCGCGTAAAACCAAAGAATATCAATATATTTATGTTAACGGACGTTATATCAAATCTAAAGAGATTTTAGATTTAATTTATCAGGGTTATGATCAGTACGGTAAACTGTTCCTTGACAGAAACCCGTGTTTTGTTTTAAACATAACAATACCTCCTGAATATATTGACCTGCATATTCATCCTGCCAAGCTTGAGGTTAAGTTCATTAAAGATGTATCCGGTATCCAGGATTTAATTTTCAAATGTTTGAAAGATAATGAAAACGTTTTGGACGTTACAACAAAATCCGGTTCAAAAGCCGTGACTAAGAATTATTATGACTCGTGCAAACAATTAACATTATCTGTAGATAAATCTGTGCAACGTACTAATGTATCTCCTGATTCCAATAAGCCAACTTCTGACGGATGGAACAAATTTTTGCCGTTGACTGTTATTGACATTGTAAACAAGATGTACATTTTATGTTCTGACCAGATGGGTTTGGTATTGGTTGACCAGCATGCTTCTGAGGAAAGAGTAAACTTTGAAAAACTTATTAAGCAGTTTAAATCTAAAACTGTTCAGGTTCAAAAATTGTTATCTCCGGTCACGATTGTAACTTCAATGGATGAATATGGGGAAATTGAATCTAACCTTGCAAAGTTTAAAGGTTTGGGATTTGACCTTGAAGTTTACGGACAGGAAACGTTCATTTTACGTTCTATGCCTTCTTTATTATTTAATGTTGCATCTCATGACATTCAACAGTTAATTTTAGCAATGGCCAACAAATTTAATTTGACAGAGGACCGTTTGTATAACCTTGTTGCAACCAAGGCGTGCAGAATGTCAATCAAAGGTGGCGACGTAATTTCAAAGGAGTATGCCGTAAAATTATTGCATTCCCTTGACAGATGTGATAATCCTTATACCTGTCCCCATGGAAGACCTACTCTTATCCGGTTTACGTGGTCTGATCTTGAGAAGAAGTTTAAGAGAAGGGAATGACAAACATTTAAATATGTGTGTTCACATATATATGTGGTGGTTTATATGGCTAATATGACTTTATCAATAGATGAAAAAACATACTTGAAAATGAAGCAGTTTTCAGAAATAAAGTGGAGTGAAGTTGCCCGCAAAGCAATAAAAGAAAGATTGGAAATGCTTCAACTAGCTGAAAAGCTGGCTAATAAAAGTAAACTTACTAAGCAGGATGTCAAGGACTTTAGTAATAAAATTAAGAAATCATCTGCTAAGAGGTTTATGGGATGAATATTGTTATTGATTCAAATGTTTTATTTTCTGCGTTAATTAAACAATCCTCTACTCGACAAATTATTTTAGAATATGACAGCTATTTTTTATTTCCTTCTTTTATTTTTGAGGAATTGCAAAAACATAAAAACGAAATTTTAAGAAAATCCGGTATGAAAGAAGATGAATTTAATCTTTTGTTCCAACTTATTCTTAAAAAAGTGGTGATTGTTCCAACTGAAACTCTTTATCCCTACCGTTCAAAGGCTTTTGAGATTGTTAAGGATATTGATATTAATGATGTAATTTTTGTTGCTTGCGCATTGGCATATTCTAATAGTATTATCTGGTCAGATGATAAGAAACTGAAACTACAAAATGATGTAACAGTATTGAATACCTCTGAGATGATAGGTTATTTAAATTTGATATTTTAATTTTATTCTTCCTCACCAAAATCGTTTAACATTTTCCCTTTTGGTATAAAGAGCCCGTTTGGAGCTTTGATTGGTAATCCGATTTCCTGGACAAGCCGTTCAACTTCCTGCAAATCAATCGTCCTTTTTGATTCTAGCATTCTAATTTGCATGCCTGCTTTCTTTTCAGTTATCGGGTTTAATGTAACTCTTTGAAACATTCCGCTTCTTTTAACCCGGACAGTTATTCCTTCTTTCAAGATTTTTTCCTTGTCAATTACCTTTTTCAAATCCATTTAATCTGGCCTCCTATAAATATTGATAATACTGCTATTCCTACTGTTCCAATGAGCAGTGCAATGTCCGGCAGGTGTAATTCCGGGCTTTTTTCAACTGCTATACTTGGCCTGTAATCATCAGATCCATTATAATAATAAATGTTCCAGAACGCAGTTTGATTTTTCTGTGCTTTGCCAATCTCGCCCTGTTTATATGCGTTAACCTTGCCGTTGATGATCCATGTAGGTTTTCGCAGGGTTAAGTTCCGTGATAATGTAAACTCATTTCCGAATGTGTCATAGTAAATATGTGTAAAATTGTGCGTTCCGTCATCCATTGTAAAATTAATTAAATAATAGTTTACCCAGCGATATGAATTGTTTGATTTGGTAATTTGATATGGCGAGTATTGTTTTTCAGATTGGTCTGTTTTGGTCTGGTGCGGTATTTCAAAACTCGTTGGAATTAGCGGGTCATTTTCATTGGGTGGTGTAAAATCAATCTTGTTAACTGTTTTCCCGAGCATGTGATACAGGTCAAGTTCGTCCTGATAAATTTCAAACTTTTTAATGTAATAATTAGTTAATACTTGCCCGTCAATCAGTGAGTATCCCCTTTGCATCTGTCTGTTTGAAAATGTTACATATTCCTCTTCAGGGTTTTCATTTATCTCTTCACCAAGGACAGGTGTTATGTGAAACCATTCAATGTCGCCCTGTTGAACAAAGTATTCTTTGGTGTCGCTGTGAGATTTGTCCTCCCACCCATAATCCTTGTCACCTGAATCCAAAGTCGTTGTGCATTTGGTTTGGTTGTTTATTTTTAGTTTGATCCAGCGTATATGATAATCACTTTTCCTTACATTAACTATTCCATAAAGATTAACTTTTAAGATTGGTTCTCTATTATACTCTCTGTTGTTGTACTCATTGAAAAGAGTATTGTATTCATTTTGGTTGAACGGTACTGGCACAGGATTAATATAATAATATAACCAATACCCTTCACAGTCATGTGACGTTCTGTAACACAACTTGCCAACATCGCTGTCTTCCATTTTAATATTTGACCGTCTTAAAATTTCCTTGATTTCATCATCACTGTAATATTTTGAAAGTCCTGCATATATCTTAGGATAAATGTATTTATTATATGCTTCATCCCATCCTGTTCCTATTACTATTTTCTCTCCCTTTTCATCATAAGTTGTATAAACATATTCGTCCGGGTCGTTTACTCCTTTCCAAATTCCAATGGGATACATGAAGGTTATGGGCACAGTTTTTGAAACGTTGTAATATTCAAAAGTTAATGTTGCAGGGTACAACAGTTCCTGGCCTGTGTATAACGTTTTATGCCATTCATTAACTTTACCGTAACATTCATCATTTATGTCCTCCGTTGCGTTTTGATACCTGTCCGCTTTCTTAATGTGTTCCTCTCCCCAGCCCCAGTAAACATAGGTTTGGTTTTCATCTGATATGACCTTGTTATCTATTGATGGCACTGATGCCATTACGCCTGCATCTGTCCAGTTAAACATGTCATTATATTTAGCGTCTTTCTCATCAACTTTTCTATAATTATCATTAAAGCCCATAATGTGATCAATCTTGTTCAGGTTATTCTGTTCAACTATGCTGTAATCTGGTTCAATGTACGATTCCCAAATTACTGCGTTGTTCTGCGCTAATAATATGAAAATACAAAAAACAAGAAATAATTTAGACATAATCTTCCAACTCTCTGAATGTTAGGAGTATTAACTTTTGTGCGGTTATTGCAACTGAAATTGACAGTTCATTTTTATTTGTTGATGTCATGATATTTTTAAGATATTTAAGTTTGTCATCATCACTTTCAAAAACAATTGCAAGTTTATCTTTGTGTTCAATGTTATTGATCGTGCTGTCTGTTTCGTTGCCATAAAAAAGTTTAAGGTTTTTAATGTCCGTATACTTTTCAGTTTCCTTAAATTCTATGCCTCTGTATATAAGTAAGTCATGTATCCTTCGTTTTATCACTTCAAGCGTAATATCATTTTTCAAATCTTTTTTGAGCATGTAATAATCTTTATAACCTTCAACAATGCCTTTTTCATTTAACTGGTTTAATACTTCAATGGCGTTACCTTCAGTTATATAAATCTCATCGTCTTCTAAATGTTTTTTTATTCCGTATATGAATTCTCTGACGTTGATAGGCATTTTAATTTTCCATTCAAATTCTGTGTACAGTTCATCAAACATGGAAATTACGCTCTTAATGTTAGTATGCTTGGTCTTCTCTGTACCTTTTGAAATTTTAGGCACTAATAATTTGTATAATTTAGGTTTCTTCTTTTTGAATACTACATAAACTATTGCGAACAGGAATAATGATGGAAGTAAATAATTGATATACTTGTCAATAACTGTTTCAGTATTATTTTCAACTTCAAATTCCCAGTCCGTGTTGCCGTAGATCAATTTAATGTTCTGTTTGCCTTTTTGTAAAGGTATTTGCAAATAACCGCGGGAAATTTTATAACTGTCAATATATTTATCGTTAATGTAAACTTTAACAACGCCCGTCAACGGTTCTCCGTCAATTGAAACTGAAAAATCCCCTTTCCCTGATTGAACCTTATTAAGTTGTGCATATAATCCTGCAACATGCAAATATCCTAATGCCCATACCTTATTGTATTGGTCTTTAAGTGAAATAATGTAATCGCCTGGGTGTAGATTGTTTTTAATTGTTGATGTGGATTCCCATACCTGTTTAATATTAATTTCCGTTAATTCTTCCTTGTCAATCAAATAATTATTATGGACAAACTCAGTTGACATGACAAAGTGTACTGGTTGAAGGTAGCCTGCCCTTAACTTTATTGATATGTCAAACGGCTCGCCTTTAAGGATTTTTGTATTGTAATACATTCTGCCGACCAAGGGGTATGATACTTCCAGGTCATCTATTATGTATTTTGAATCATTGCCTGCGCCGATGCTGGTAATTAATCGGATATATCCATGTGATGCTTTGGCCGGTGCGCCGTACAAAATAAGATCCTGTTGACTGTCTTTGAACATGTATTTTCTTTGACTTAATGGTTCCTGCCAGCTGTTATAAAGAATTGCACTGAATATCTTGTCTTCAATGTTTGGTATCCTGTCAGGACTAGAATTTATGTGCAGGATTTTGCCTATGACCTTATTGTTCTCTTTAACGTTAATCGTGTTCCATTCGCCTTTAACTGATTCCCAGTCAGCACAACTATTTTCTAAACTTCTTTTTTCATGGGTTTCAATTAATGCGCCCGTGTTATCGACTACATAATCAATGTCCATGCCCACATAAATTATGACGTTATTATTGTTCAAAATTAGGTTTAAATTATTATAAATCTCCTGGGGCATACGACCGTTTGTTATTACCATGATTCCGTTTTTTATTTCAGTGACTTTGCTGGTTTCAATGTTATAGTATTCTAACCCGTCATAACTGTTAGTGTACTGTTCAATTTGAATTTTTATAGTTTCCATGCTTTTGGCTTCAATTGCCTGGCCTGTTACAAAATAAACCTTATTTAATGGTTTCTGGTAATACCAAACCAATGAACTGGTAGTATAATCAACATTAGATATGTTTGTTTTCAAACTAATATATGGTACGTTTTGTTCGTTGTATGATAGTAATCCATAATTTTGTATTTCAATGTTAGTGGTCACTGTTTTGTTTACAAGTGTTGTCTGGTTCATGGTACTTAAAACCGTAAACGCTAACGTCCCAAGCAAAAATAAAAGAACGATTGCTATTGCAATAATTGGTCCTTTTTTCCAATCCATTTAATCCCTCTCTCGATATTGATACTCGGTGGGCTTGAAATATTCGTCTCCTTCAAATACAATTTTGAATTGGATCATGCCCATTTTCTTTTGGAATTTCTTAGGTTTTAGAATAATTTCTCCGCTTTCGTTTGTTATCAGGTTTAATATATTATTTTGTATCATGACTTTGATTGGTTTATTGCGCAGTGGGCTGGTTGTGTCTACCCTTTGCAATGCAATTTTAAAAATGTCATTTTCAAAACGTCGCCCGACAATTTCTGTTGCAATCTTTTTGCCAGTTGTGTTTTGGTAACTTGTTTCATGCCTGGTTATGTTAACATTTCTTAATCTTGGCCAGACAAAATTTATTATTGAATATACTATTAGCAATGCCCCAAAGATTGTTAATATGAACATTACACTGCCGACCTGTGATATTAATGATGCACATGGTCCTAAAAATGGAACATATGTGTTGCAATATGTTATTGGTTCGAGAGGCCATTGGTTTACACAGGATATATAGCCGGTATATGCTATCACCATTAATATAAGTCCGCTCAGGAAAAATCTTGCATTGCTCATTAAATCACCTAATCTATTTGAGATAATTTCATATCCCTTAACCAATCAATCTTGTTTTTATAAAACATTCTGATATCTTTCATGTCCGTCAACAGTAACAATGGTCTTTCCAAACTTAACCCGAATGCAAGCACTGGATATCTTCCGCATAACGTTTCGCTTACTTCCGGTCTGAATATTCCTGCCCCGCCCATTTCAATCCATTCCTTTTTCTCAGGGAAATATACAAACACTTCCACACTAGGTTCTGTGTACGTGAAATATGCAGGATAAAATTTAATCTTTTCAAATCCTAATCTTTTGTAAAACTCTTTTAAAACTCCCAATAAATGTTTGAATTCAACATTGTCGTCAACAATAATTCCTTCAACCTGATGAAATTCCGCTA
>CAYOKY010000006.1:0-6075 GCA_964404695.1 Microcaldota archaeon
TGAAAATATCGGTTTCAGACCTTGACAGGATTGAGGAAATAGCTGAAAGTTTAAAAAGCGTGGTTAAAGTTGCAACGATTAATTATGAAGACATTGGGTTTGGCATCAAGGTTATTCGTGCTAAAGTTTTAGTTGACGATAAAGGAGACGTAGGGTTTGATGTTATTGAAGAAAAGATTAAGGAACTTGACGGCGTGAACGAAGTTGATGTTATGAGTATGGATAGGGATAGTTTTTAATTCCTTTATCCTTATATCTTGTTGTATTTAAGATGTTATGAAAATTGATAAGATTCGTTTGATAAACTGGCGTTCCCATGAGGATACAGTTTTAGAGTTTTCCACCGGTACAAACGTATTTGTAGGTATCATGGGCAGTGGCAAAAGTAGTGTTTTTGATGCTATTACCTATGGTTTGTTTGGCCGTTTTCCTAAGAGTGACCGCAGAGAGGTTAAGCTTGAAGATATTGTCAGGTTTGGTCAGAAGGAAGGGGAAGTGCATATCTGGTTTTCAGACAATGATAATAAATATATGGTTATTCGCGGTGTTAACAAGGATGAAGCAGTTTTATATAATATTACCAACGCTAAACAAATAATTCAAAAAGATAAAAAACGTGTTACTACTTCAATAATTTCCTTGCTTGGTGCGGACTATTCTTTGTTTACCCGGGCTATCTATTCAGAACAAAATAATATGGATTACTTTTTGTCTTTGCCCCCTGGTAAACGTAAAGAGGAGCTTGACAAATTATTGGGCATTGATCGTTTTTATTCTGCATTATCCAATACTAATACAGTTATACGGCGTTTTGAGAACCGGGTGGCAGACGTTGACATTGAAAAAACTGAAATTGAACTTAAACAGCTGGACAAACAAATAGTGACGATTAAAGCGCAGATTAATGATATGAACGATAGGTATGTTCAATTTAATGATAAACTGATTAAACATGAAAAGAATTCTGGGTTAAAGAAAAGTTTATTTGAAAGTGCCAAGGTGAAAAAACAGAAGTTTGATGAGTTGATGGCTAGGAAATCAAACTTATCCGGCAAGCTTGATAATCTGACCGAGCAGTCAGAGAACATTCAATTTGACCAGCGCGTTTATGAATCTTTGAAATTTAACCTTATTGAAACTGAAAAGGGCATTGCCCAAAATTTTAACGTATATACTCTAAGTATAAAAAAACAAAAGGATATGTATGCCGAAATAAGTAAATTATCTGAAAGGATTAATGCTTGTGATGAGGCAGTTAAGGAAGTGGACAGGCTTAAGCAGGAAATAAGTGGTATGGGTGACGTTTTAAGTAAATTAAAAGAATTGGTTTCAAACAGTGAGGATGTTAAAAACAAATTGTCTGTTGCTAAACAAAAAGTTAAGGAATTAAGTGATGTTAAGGAACTTGATGTTGGCACTACCAAGTGTCCTGTTTGCGGGTCGCAGGTTGATGATGAGCATATATTGAAATTCCGGGAAGAACGTAATCTGGAACTTAAAAAATATAGTCAAAGTATTGATGAATTAGGTTTGAAGCTTAATGATTGCCAAGGTGCAATTCAACAAAGTGAACTTAAAAAGTCGTTGCTTGAAAAGAAAAAAAATAACCTTGAATCTTTGGAAAAACTTATTGATGATGGCAGGGGATTGAACGATAAATTGGTTAAGTTAAAAACTGAGTATGATGCGTTAACTTCAGTTACTGATAACTTGCATACGAAAATTGAACAGCTTCGCAAGGATAAACAGGAAATGAGTTTGCACGTTAAAGATATGGAATTTGGTTTGGGGATTATTACTAACCTTGACAAAGTCAAACTTGAACTTAAGAAGATTGATGGACAGCTTAATGATATGGAATTTGATAATGATAAATATATGCAAATTTACGATGCATATAAAAGCAGTTTATCTGAACTTGAGAAGATTGAACTGGAAATGAAATCCTTAACTGAACTCAAATATGAAAAAGAAAATCTGTATAATGCTTATATTAAAGAAAGGGATGTTCTCCTGGAACTTTTGAGTAAAGTTAAAGTTTATCAATTGAAAATTTTGGAACTTAGGAAGTTTAAGAATGCAATGAATGACACGGTCGTTGAACTGCGTAACTATATTACTAATGCTCTTAATGTTGCAATTGAAGAGTTGTGGCCGTATATTTATCCTTACAAGGATTATGACGGAATAGTGATTGAGGCAACGGAAAAGGATTACAATTTAATGATACATGTTCAGGGAAATTGGGTTGAAATAGGCAAGGTTGTTTCCGGGGGAGAACGTATGTGTGCTGCTTTGGTTCTAAGGATTGCTTTGGCAATCGTTTTAACGCCAGAACTTAGCTGGCTGGTTTTAGATGAACCGACCCACAACCTTGATAATCAGGCAGTTGAATTAATGTCACAAATGTTAGAACAGAAGATTCCTGAAGTTGTTAACCAGACGTTTGTAATCACGCATGATCAGTCATTATTGGACCATGAATTTAACAGGGTTTATTGATTTAAAAGGGATAAGAAGACGAATGAGTCAACTATTATTGAGCGTGTTAGATAACATCTTATCAAAATATTTTTCATTATTTTTAAATGCCTGAATCCTGATATTGCTTTCATTGACATCCAATACATATCTTTCATTTTCAACTTCACCAATCAACCGGTAATTGCCTTGATCATTGATTATTTTTATACTTTGAAGGTCTTCTTTGTCAAATTCTAAGTTTGCATTTGTCAGGTGAAGTTCCATTAGTGATGAATATTCATTGAATAGCCATTCATCTTTCTTGTGTATTGTTCCTTCTTCTTTTACAATCTGTTTTTGCTTCACTTATCCACCCTTAATATTTTTTGATATAATTTTAATATTCTTTTATATAATTATATATCTCGTTTTTTAAGGAGTCATCGATTTTAGAATCTTTAATAAGATTTTTATGCAAATCTTCTAATATATGTCTTGTTATTTCCTTGTTTTCTGATGCTTTTTGTAAGTGGTAAAATGCCTGTTCCTTGTTCTTTTCAATTATATTAATTATGAACAGGCCCATGTGCCCGCCGGTATGTTCACGATCAACACTGACCACATATTTTAATGCATCGTTGGCTTCTGTAATTCTGTTAAGTGCAATTAATGTGTAACCTATCCCGTACCAAACCCTTTTTTCATCCTTTTTTATGGTTGCTGCTTCTGATAGGTATCTTAATGCATCATCAAACTTTTTGTTTTCATACAATGCAATGCCTTTCATGTACAATGCGATTGCATCTTCATGTTTATATCTTTCTAGACTTTCTGCTGTTTTCAATGCTTCAACATCTTCATCTTTTCTCAAGTGTTCGCTGGTTCGGGATATTAAATTATCCTCTATTTCATCAGTCATAAATTAATTTCGGGATATACGTTTAAAAATATGTCGGAAGATAAATATTATCAAGGTGGTTTGAATGAAGAGGTTGTTAGTATTTATGATGTTAATTGCAGGCATTTATGCGGGGTCTTGTAGTGATGGAACTGCAGATGGTGAATGTTCAACAGTTAATCCTGGCAAGTATTGTACAACTGGTCAAGGGGGTTATGTTTTACAAAATTATGCAAAAAATTGTCCTTGCCCAACAGGTTATGAAATGGTGACAGATGGTACTGCACCTTTAGGTAGATGTGTAAGTTTAACAGACGATACAACTGCAGACGATACAACTGCAGACGATACAACTGCAGACGATACAACCGCAGACGATACAACCGCAGACGATACAACTGCAGACGATACAATTGCAGACGATACAACTGCAGACGATACAATTGCAGATGATACAACCGCAGACGATACAACTGCAGATGATACAACCGCAGACGATACAACTGCAGACAATACAACTGCAGATGATACAACTGCAGACAATACAACTGCAGACAATACAACTGCAGACAACACAGCAACAAATAATAATTTGGGACAAAATTCTAATACAGGTGACTCTTCCAAACCCTTTGAGTTTGAACCGCTTGAAGCAAGTTCAACTTCAATTTGCGGTGCGTTCATTATTTTAATGGCAGTATTGTTAATGGCTACGGTGGTGTAAAGGCAGCACAAGGGACTGTGGGAAACTTTTTCTTTCTTGTAAGAAAGAAAAATTTTCATCAAAAAGAAAGAACTTTTGAAGGAAGTTCAAAAAGAAAGAACAGTTTGATGAGGGAAAAATTTTCATCAAGAATAAAGAACCTTTGAAGGAAGTTCAAAAAGAAAGAACCTTTTAAAATTGTTGTAAGTTATTTTCTGAGAAAGAAAAAGTGTTGCAGTCATCCCTTAGTTCGAGTTCGAATCTCGGCCGTGGCCCATGAGTTCATTAGCTGTCAAAACGATTTCTTCATTAATTAATTTTTTAATCTTTGAGTTTGGAGTTTTATCTAAATGTTCCCGGGCTTTGGTTAAATGGTTTAAGTTGTTTAATCTGACTCCTAATCTGAAATAGCATATTGCTGATATCATATTATCTTCAGATTTTGTGCCGTATTTTAATTGTTCCAAAGTATAATCTTTGGTTCTTACTACTAATATTTGTCTTATTGTCCCTTGATTTTCTGTTATGCCTAGATATTTATGTTTCATTTTATCCACCATATAACGAATTGTTTAATCTCTTTTTTGAATTATTGTATATTATGGTTTTTATCAACCCGTCTTTCTCTAAGTATTCAACGATATATCCATAGGCAACAGTATATAATGAGCCGAAATTTTTCAGATGTTCTGCATTTTTGCATGCTCTTCTGTAAAGCAGTAACTTATCAAGTCCTTTCATTCCATGTGCGATTCTCAATGAATATAACGTAGCATTCATGAACATTTGATTGTTTTCAGCGAACGGCAGGGCAATAGCGAGTTGATATTTATTTTCAAATGTAAGTTTATCTTCATGATTTCTAAACATCCTTTGAAGTTCAAAAGGTATGCTTTTGATGATCTCCCGCCAATCCATGTTTTCAAGCATGTTTTGTAATATGACAACAAGTTTTAAATGTTTTCTGGTTACAAGTGTATATTATAATTTATTTATGGTGATTTTTATGGATACACTTCCCTGGACTGAGAAATATAGGCCTAAAATTCTTAATGATGTTGTTGGTCAGAAGAAGATTGTTAATGTTTTAAAATCGTTTGTCGAACGTAAAAATATGCCCAATCTGTTATTTGCCGGTCCGCCGGGGATAGGTAAAACAACGTGTACTTTGGCATTGTCCCGCGAGCTTTACGGTGATGAATATAAGGATTATATCTTGGAATTAAACGCAAGTGATGACAGGGGTATTGGAATTGTCAGGGGTAGAATTAAGGATTTTGCAAGGACGGTTTCATTGCATGATGTGCCATTTAAACTTATCTTTCTTGATGAGGCGGATGCATTGACATCAGACGCCCAGCATGCACTCAGAAGAACAATGGAAAAGTATGCTGATATTACCAGATTTATTTTATCATGCAATTATTCATCCAAGATTATTGAACCGTTGCAATCCAGGACTTCAGTTTTTAGGTTCAGACCCATTTCAATTGATGCAATAATTGAGGATTTGAACATGATTATTAAAAACGAGGGTCTTAATGTAACTGATGATGCATTAAAAGCTATTACTTATGTTTGTGAGGGTGACCTTCGTAAAGCTGTAAATATTTTGCAGGGTGCAGCAATGCAAAAAGAGCAGATTGATGAAAATATTATTTATTCAATTAGTAGCAGGGCACGACCTGATGAAGTTGTTGATATGATTAAGACGGCAATGCAAGGCAATTTTCTTGGGGCACGTACACTTTTGGACAGTTTAATGATCAATTATGGGATGAGCGGTGAAGACGTATTATTGCAAATGTATAAAGAAGTAATAAAAATGGACATTGATGATAAGGTTAAAGTTAAAATTGTTGATAAGATTGGTGAATATAACTTTAGGTTGGTTGAAGGTGCAAACGAAAGAATCCAACTTGAAGCCTTAATAGCGCAGTTAATAGTATTATGATCTTGATCTTATTTTTTGTTTTTAATTAGTATTTCTCTATTATTTTATAATTAATTT
>CAYOKY010000006.1:6175-9798 GCA_964404695.1 Microcaldota archaeon
TTGTTTAACTAAATAGTGCTATGCCATATGTTACGGCATAACAGATTATTACATACCTGATTATTTTGCCTAGAATTACAGGTATCAGGAATTTATAAATTTTAATTTTTGACGCGCCTGCTATTATTCCTGCAATATCAAAAAAAACATTAGGTATTACTGATAATATAAAAAAGATCCAGGGTCCGTATTTTTCTGTCAACTCTTGCAATCTTCTTGTTTTTTTATCTAATATATAATGACCGCCCAGGCCTGCAAAGTAACCTGTCATTTCCCCAAGTCCGCTTCCGAGTCCTGCTACTATTCCTAAAATTAATGGGTTTAAATGTGGTGCTAGGCCCAGCACAACCGCCCAGCCCGGGGCAGGGAATATGATTGTGCCACTGGAAATAAGGGTAATAATAAATGCTCCCAGATATCCCCATTCTTTCAGTTCTGATATCTTGTCACCGAATATGTATAACATTACAACTAAACAAACAGTGGCTAAAATTATTAGTATGCCCTGCTCATTTTTCTTCATCGTCTTTGTCATCCTCGTAATCAATCTTGGTGTCAATATTTTGGAAACTTCGTGGATTCTTTGTTACTATTCTTTTTTTAGTATAAGTATTAAGTTTTTCTTTTTTCATCTTTTCTATAATGATGGTGAGCAAAAGCATAAACTCATCAAGGTCAACTTCATATTGTATTGAAAGTTTGTATGCCTTATTCATTAAGTTAAGTAAAGATTTAACAAATTTAATATCAAACCCGACTTTCCCGGCTTTATGGTTTTTCAGATGTTCTTTTATTATTATAAGCGAGAATGACAATTTCCTTTGAACATGTTTGATCTCACTAGTCCTTTCTTTCATCCGGTCTTTATAATCTTCAGTCAATTCTAAAATAGATTCCCATGGCAACTCTTCCAACGTCTCAGCAAAACCTTCAGGCATTTGATTATGCATTTTCTCTTTATATGTTTTTAGAAGGTGTTCCTGTAAATATTTTTCTTCATTTTTTTCATCTTTTAATTCGTAACCATTAGGCATTTAACCACCGCAATTAGTTCTCAGGTAAGGTTTATATATATTAGTTTTTATTTTTTGGAACCTTAGACATATTGGTTTTTATTGTATGAAAATTAGTTTTAATTATCTGGAATCTTATAGTTTTCTATTATCTGTCACTGCAATGATCTTACATAAACTGAAATATAAACTGAAATAGTTTGCGATATCCGTTTGCAAGTATGGTTTACTCACAAGTTATGTTTTTTGGTTTTAACTTCATAATCAAAAAGAGGTTTGAATTTTATCCCTTTGTGTTTTCTCATTCTATTAAACCTTCTTAAACTGAAATTTTGCTTTAAAATGCCTCAGGGGAAGCTCTTTGCCGTAAGTAACTTCTACTGGGGGGATTTTGCGCTTGTTTTCATGCAACATTTTCACTGCTTCGACCGCTGAATCCAGGTCCTGTTTTTCATATCTGAGACGAGGGATGGCAAATCTGACAAAATTTACTTCGGGAAAACTTTCTTTCCTGGTATTTTTATCATAAGAGCCAAAGGCAAAATAACCCAATTCACAGGCCCGGTGGCCATAAGCGGCCAGCAGAACGGCAGTGAATGCGATGCCGCCAAAATCTTCGGGTTTCATTGCTGTATCTGCGAAGAATTTGTTAACATCCAGATAAACGGCGTGCCCGCCGATGGGAGTCAAAACAGGTATTCCCTGCTTGTGCATCTTCAGTCCAAACTCCTGAATCTGCTTTATTCTATAGTTTAAATACTCCTCTTTGGTCACTATTTTCAAACCAACAGAAAGAGCCATGATGTCCCTTCCTGAAAGTCCGCCGTAAGTGGGATGCCCTTCTTTTATAATCTGATAATTCATCAAAGCATCCTGTATTTGCGGGTATTTTTTAACAAACAAGCCATTGTTCCTTAGGAAAATTCCTCCACCCATATTGACCAAGCCGTCTTTTTTGAAACTGATTGTAAACCCGTCCACATTGGAAAACATTTCTTTAACAATTTCTTTTATTTTCTTGTTTCCATAGCTTTGTTCATGGTTTTTGATAAACCAGGCATTCTCGGCAAATCGGCAGGCATCAAAAAAGAGCGGAATGCCGTATTTGTGGGAAAGGGCAGAAACTTCTTGGATATTTTCCATGGAAACCGGTTGGCCACCTCCGGTATTATTGGTTATCGTTAAATAGGCAACGGGAATTTTGCCATGGGATTTTTCCAAAAGCTGTTTGAATTTCTCTACATTCATATTTCCCTTAAAATGCGAGTTTGAATTTTCATCTTTTAATTCAGAGGAAAAAAGATTCACGGCCTGAATTTTATTTGCTTCGATATTGGCATGCGTGGTATCGAAATGCCCGTTGCTGGGAATAATGAGCTTGGAACCCAACTGACCCAAAACAGTGAAAAGAGCATCCTCGCCCGGCCGGCCCTGGTGAAAAATAAATGCATTGGGTTTCCCGGAAGCTGGTCTGTTGAAGAATTCCTCTCCAAATGTTTCTCTAATCTGCTCCATCAGCAGGAAATAACCTCTATTTGAACCATAGGATTCGTCGCCAAGGTGCAAGGCAGCCCATTGCTTATTGGTCATTGTGGTAGTGCCAGAATCAGATAAAAAATCACAGCCGGAAATCATCTCGGATGGAAAAAAGAAAACGTTTAAACCCACGGTTTCCAGCATTTTAATTCGTTCTTCTGCTGAAAAAATACCCTTAAACTCCACAGAGTGATTACAATATGGCCTCGGTAATACACTGAAGTTTTCCTCTTTGGGAAATTGCTTTATTAAATCAGATAGTCCCACACTTTAATAATAAACTAAAGGTATTTAAAAGATATTCTTTTTTTTAACTCGCCGTTTCCCTAACTGCTTTCAATTACTTTTCTTTGCTGGAGAAAATAACTGCACCTCTGATGAGAACCAGAACTCCGGCAACTACTGCGATACTAATAAGGGCTAGAATAATAAGTGTCCAGTCAAAATCTCCACTTTCCTCTGTCGGAGGCATGCTGGGCAGAGAACCGGCATCAGGGGAACTGGTTGTTTCGAGCTGGCCGGGAGTATAAGGCACTCCCAGTGCAGTTGCCGCCTGCTCAGCGAGCTGTTCTGCTTCTTCGTAATCTCCCTCTTCATAGGCTTTCTGCTTGGTTTTCGTGATGTTGAATTGTTTACGGTAACATTTTGAATGATGCAGTATGGATTGTGCGTCATTGTTCATTGTTGCAGTGAGCACAGCATCATGCCTGCTCATGCCGAGAAAAACACTCTGGACTTCTTCAGGAAAAGGTGCTTAGAAATAAGCGCATTTTTGTTATTATTTTAAAACTGGGAAAGGGTTTTTAAGGAATTTTGAATATAGGGAAGAAGTATGTTTGATGTAATAATATCTATTATTAATTAGGGGATTGGATGATTAACCGAAAACACACAAAAATTGCATTAATTATCATGGATATGCAGAAGGGTGCATGGGATGACCCTAATTATCCCAGGAATCCGGAAGAAAGCAGAATCCAGCTGGCTTCCATAAAGGATATTTTACGTTACGGGGCAAGGAATGGTTTTTTGATAGGCTGGATAGAAAGTAGTACCTATGGCCAAACTCTTCCT
>CAYOKY010000006.1:9808-18289 GCA_964404695.1 Microcaldota archaeon
GGTTTCAACAGGACTTAAGGAAAAAGAGGAACAAGGATTTTCATTTAAAGAAATATATAGGGAAGGGAAACGCTTTTGAAGAAACTTCTCTTGATTCTATTTTAAAGAAAAGGAGAATTGATACCCTGGTTATTATGGGTTCAAACGCCAGTTGGTGCGTTTACAAAACAACGGTTAATGCCTTAGAGTTGAAATACAAAGTAATAATTTCTCCTCAGCTGGTTACTGATGATACTGTCAAGTACAAGAAAACTATTTGGGATTTTTACCGGGAAAATACTATATTCAAAGAGACGGCAAAAGAAGTCAAGCGGCATCTGCAAAATAAAAGATCTTCCATGGGGCGAACAGGGAGAAAAACACGAGTGAAAAAGATGCTTGCCCCCACTCCTGCGATGTTGATTACTCCTTTGCAAAATTGGCGCACTGCTTTCAAGCCTGGGCTGAAATTGAATCGGTCTCTGCAAAAGAAGCCGGAAAGAATCACGGCAAAAAGAAGAGGATAAAAATTTGATTAAATAAAAAATAGTAGATAAAAAAGAAATAAAACAAGGAGTGCTAGTGCTTTTGTACAATTTCTTAAACCTAATACCAGAAAAAAATTAAATAATTAATTTTTGCTGGTGCCTCAGTTGCTGTTGGCATCATCATAGTTCAGAGGTTGTCCATATCATCATCGGCATATTTAATTGGTAACGACAAGTTTAAAAGTATAAAGGATGTTTGAGAAGTTAGTAATCTATGCTAAAACATGATAAAACCATGAGTGGTGTTGTAAAAATATTGCTATGTGGGGTTGTTGTTGAAAAATTAAATTTTGTTGAAATGTCGCGAGGTTGATGATATGAAAAGAATGTTTCTAATGCTGTTTACGTTTTCTTTGTTTATGATTTTTGGTTGTATTGGTGGTGAACCTGAAGAGGTTGCCTGTGATAATATTTGTCCATATGGTTATGATTATGGTGACAATTGTACGTGTGTAATGGATCCTTTGCATGAACAGACGTTTAATGTTAAGGACGGTTCAAATTTTGTAATGTTTGGTGAGCAGTATGCTGTAACACTTCATGCTTTGGATGATTGTGAAGATGAAGGCATCCAGGTTAATATTGCAGGAGACAATGCAATTTATGAATTTACAGATTCAGTTGAATTAAGTAAAATAATTGATGGTCAGTATTACATGGGGAAATTGGTATTGGCAGATTACGATTATGATACTGAAACTGGTTCAGAACCATGTGATTATGATTCTCCTTATGTAACTATTAAAACTTATCAGGATGAGGAAGACCAAGACGATGTTACTTTAGATAAGGGAGATACTTATTCATTTGTTCTTGATGATGATTACTCGTTTAAGTTTAATGATTATTCAATAGATATTAATGAGGTTGAGGATTTTTCTGAAGATTATACTTTGAACGTTGGGGATGATGAAGAACTTGGTAATGATGATTACTCATTTAGTGTTGAAGACATTGGCATAACTACTAAGAAAGTCCGTTCAGATTCGTCTTCCGTAACCCGAGAAGAAGGTACTCAGGCAACGTTTGAAGGTGATTATTCAGTACGTGTTGATGATATAACTTACAATATAGATTCAGCGTCCGTAAATAAAGATCTGGAAACAATGGAAGTTAACGATGAAATAACTGCACCCGACGGTTCAAAAGTCAAGGTCCAAAGTATTAATATAGGACTTAATGATTGTGACAATGACTGTTCAGTTGCAGAATCAACTGTAACATTGAATGTTATGGCTCCCGGAGATAGTTATGAGGAACATACGCTTGCAGACACTGACGTTTTAAATGTTTCAGACAGGTTGCGAATAACAATATCTTCAATAGATGTTGATGTTAATGCCACATGCACAAATACCACTGAATCGTGTGAAATCACAGGTAAAACTGTGGACATTCAGTTTACCAAAGTTGGTGCAAACTGTGACATTTATAATAAAGGTGCAGACTTTACTGTAACCTATCCTGATACTACTACTGAAACAATAAGTTTATCTGCGGATGAGGATTATCATTTAACTGATGATTTAATTTTAAGTTTGGAATCAGTTAACGGTGGTCTTACTGAACCCGATTATTCAGGGCATTGTGAGTTAGATGATACAAATGTTACATTTACATTTTCTTCTCCTACTTATGAATGTGAAATAACCGGCAGGAAAGTTCAGTTTAATGTTGAAAGGTTTGATGATGAGGATTCAGTATGGGTTACAAGTGATGAAAACATATTAGGTGTTAATTTTGACATTGATCAAATTATTGCAGATGTAACTTATGAAGACGATTCATGCGTTGTAACAAACAAGGAAGTTAAGGTTTCTGTGTCACATGATAGTTACTGCGATGTTGATTCTGAAGAGATAGAGATTGAAGTAGAAGGTGATAAGGAGGATATTGAAGTTGACGATGAATTTGAAGTTGGGCCAAGTGAAATCAAATTTGTTGGGCTTGATTATGACCTTAATTCACGTTGTGAACCTAAAAATGTTGAAGCACAGTTTGAAGTTAATGTGCCTGGCGTGGACGTGTTTAACATTGACGAACAAACAGAAAAAACTGTGGGGATATTTACAATTTATGTTGGTGATGTAGTCATGGATCCAAAAGTTGATGATAGCGAATGTTTAATGAAAAATAAGAAAGCAATGATTACAATTAATACTAAATATGATTATGCCAATAAAGATTTGGAAGAGGGCGATACAATTGTTATCGGTGGCGGTAAAGTAATTATACAAAAAATCGATGCAGTTTATCCTGAATATATTGAATCATGGTGTACTCCGTCAAACTATTCTGCGGTTTTGAAATGGGTGCCAAAGGTTTCAACAAATAATGTAACATCTAATGTTACCAACAATGTTGCTAATACAACCAGTAATGCAACTAATGAAACTGAAAACAATGAAACTGAAAACAATGAAACTGAAAATTAAAGGGGTGTGGAAATGAAAAAGCTATTGTTCTTGCTTACGTTTGCAAGTGTGTTTATGGCAGGTTGCGTTTGCGGGCTGTTTGATGATAATACCAATTCTACTAATACGACTACCACTAATAATACGATTGTGCCTGTGAATGATACTCCTGTTGAACAATGTCAAACAGATGAGGAATGTATAGAAAATGGACTTGGCAACGTTTGCGGTGCAGGTTATTGTATGTATGTTGATGAACCTGCTGATAATCTTACAGATCTTGATGACGATGAGCAGGACATGTCTGTTCCTATGAATGAAACAGAAATTCTAACTTGGTTAAGTTCTGATGAAGTTTGGGCAGACGATGAACTTCCTGTTAATGATACGACTAAACGTAATTTTGAATGTGTTGATGATACTATCTTAAGATACGAGGAATTGGTTGATGCTACATACGGTGTTTGGGATATTGATTATGATACCTGTACCAGTAATGGAAAAGGCAATGTTTTCTTTTTAAACATGGGGTTGAAAGAATCTGAAATTCCGAATGGCAACTGGGAATATGTTTCACATGATGAGAGTCGTGGCATTTACCAGTTTACGAACAATGCAACGAACGTAGAATTAATGTATTTGATAAGTAACTTCCCTGAAAACTATTTGGGCAAATATGACGAAAAAACTAAATTTAAGAGGTATTTTGCAGATTCCATTTGCCGACTGCCAGACTGTTCAAGTGGTGCTTTAGATGCGGGCGATGTTAAAATGTTGCAAGTAAATGGTTATGATGCTTATCTTATGCATAATGATGATTGGACCGGGATTGAAATGGCATTTTTTGCAGTTCCTTGTCAATTAGGTAATTGTCATAATTATGGTACAACCTATGTATATGTTAGTTTAAGAGGGGAAAAAGAACAGGTTTTACAGACATTGTATGATATTAATCATGGATTGTTAATTAAATCTTAATTTATTTACATTATTTATTTTTTCCTTTTTATTATCTTTTTCATTCTCTTCTTTATGTTATTTTTTATTATCCTTTTTTAGGATATATTTTTAGGTTATATTTTTTATTATTGTAAGGCAAATACACGACAAATAGTTATGTGATAATGAGAATTAATGATGAACATAATGGGGGAATAATGAACCTAAGAAAAAATAATAAGAAAAAATAAGAAAACAATAATAAAAATTAATACTCTTTTGATGGTTCTGTATATCTTTGTTCTGCGTAATTGGGCTGTTCTGTTTTTTCTACTATAACTATCGCTGGTCTGCTTAATATGCTTGGGTTTCCTGCATTGTCAACAGCGACAATATAATATGAATATGTGCCCGGATTTACTTTTTCTATGTATTGTGTTTCCTTTGTTTCACCAATTTTGATTAGATTGGCATTTGAAGGGTTGTCGTCACCGGGAATGTTTCTTGCCAGTTCATTAATGCTTAATCTGTATATTTCATAAGTAACATCTTCCTGATGCTGACCCCAAGTTACTTTTACTGTTTCATCTATCTTTGCCAATTGCTCTGCTCTGACATTTTCAACCCTGTCAGGTTTGATTGTATCTATTATAACGTTTAAACTTTTTGTATCTCTTTCCTGTTGTCTGTTGATTGCTTCAACAGTAATCACCTTTTCGCCGTCACTGTTAAATTTAACTGTAATTTCTCCTATGCATGACTGGTAATAACAGTTCAACAATTGTACCTGACCGATACTGTCCTGTCCGCCGGTTGCAGCAATGGATTTTGCGTTTGTTACTATATATTTAACTGTGACTTCTCTAGTGTTTACATAACCATTATTGTCATCAACAAGTTTAACACTTAATATTTCAACATCTGTTGGGATGATTACATCGTCATCATCGTTTTCTTCATCATCTTCTGTATCATTAGTTGTATCTTCATCATTAATTGTATTTTCATCATTTATTTCGTTATTAGTTCCACTGTTGCTTGAATGATGTGATGCTCCACCGCTGTTGCCTGATCTATGAACTAAAACGTATTCTTCTCTTTCAACTATTGGATTGTTTATAATTTCAACATCTCCAGTTTCTGGTAGATCAACGTTTTCAAATGAAATTGCATCATTGGTTATGGATTCACTTTCAATAGTTGCAACATATGATTCAAGGTTTTCATTGTTTTGATCATATGAACTTAACAAATTTAATGTATTGCCAATTGTGCCGTCAGCTAGTAATGCTCCGGCAATTAACAAGAATACTGCTCCTATTACAATTGCTCCGATAATTAGCATAAATTTATTTGTATCTCCTGTTTGACCTTTGGTAAACCTTTTATCAAGTATTTTTTCTATTTCTTCGGTTTCTTTATTTTCATATTCCATCAGATCACCTTTTGGTGTTAATAAGTTAATATATGTGTGTGAATGTTTATAAATCTTTGGATATTCTCTATTATTTGTATATTACTTAAACATTCGCTACCTGTAAAGAATAAATCCGATAACATGTAGCGATAATATGTAAACAATAAATATGCTAAAAGATAAATATAAATGTGCCTGAACATGTTTTTTAATTATTCCTTGAATTTCAGTTATCTTATTCTTATGTGTTGGAATTGTTGTATTTGAATAAATTAAACGATTAATTGTTGTTTAACATTAATCGTTGTTTGCTTTATCCAGGTTCATTGTCAGGAATATACAAATTGGTATGGCAATAACTGCTGCTATGACCCCGTATGTTATATCTTCTATGTATAAATAAAATTGATATGAAATGCATATTCCTATGGCAATTCCAACGATTACGCGCACTGCGTTGATTAAATCAGTATGAGCTTTCTTTTCAGTTGTTAAGACATAAACCAAACCCATTGTAAACAGTCCGAATATAGCTGGCATAACATAGTCAGTTTCCCCAAGATAAACATATCCTGCATAACCAGCGACAATTCCAATAATTATTGAAACTATTGGTTTGGCTGTTTTAATTATTGTATCTGAAGCACCCATACTAATCCTATTAATGATTAAATTTAAAAGTTTAAGTATGTAAAATTAATTTATGGATATTCTTAAACTTATTATTTTGTGTGTTGCAGGATTGTCTTTAGGTCTAGTTTTGTTATTTGTTTTTGCACCATTTTTTGATCCAGTGATTAATGATGAGCTTGCTCAACCCCTGTCCGAATGTTTGAAATATGAAGGTGCAGTTATGTATGGGACTTATTGGTGCGGTTATTGTAACGACCAAAAAAAGTTGTTTGGGCAATATTTTGATAATGTTCAGTTTGTAGACTGTGCAATTGATAATCAA
This sequence comes from Microcaldota archaeon, assembly GCA_964404695.1. Taxonomy (GTDB): domain Archaea; phylum Micrarchaeota; class Micrarchaeia; order Anstonellales; family JAGGVH01; genus JAGGVH01. The sequence goes on from CAYOKY010000006.1 coordinate 16,061, forward strand.
CCCTGCCTACAAGCAGGAATCAGCGGTTATCCAACCTGGGTTATTAATGGTCAGAAGTTTCCAGGCCAGCGAAGTTTGGAAAACTTAAATGAAATAAGTGGTTGTTCTGGCTAATTCTATTTTGGATTTTGTGGTTTACATAAGTCCATATCTTTAAAATAGTTATGTGACAATATTTTCATATGAAAGATTATTCATACTTTGGGTTTTTCTCAAATTTTTCCAACCCGACAAAGATGAAGATAATCCTATCCTTGATTGACGCTCCGTTGACGGTTAATGGAATTGTTAGAAAAGTTAATCTGGAACAGAGTAATGTTTCTCACACTTTATCTAATCTTAAGCATTGTCATATTGTGACTGTTGCAAAAAAAGGAAGGGAGAACGTTTATTCATTGAATCGGGAAACTGTATTGCCGATTTTAAAACTTGTGGATAAGCATGTTACAAAAAATTGTAGGTTTTGCAAATGATATATCTTGATAATGCATCAACTACTATGGTAGATCCAAAAGTGTTAGAAGCAATGTTGCCCTTTTTCACTCGGGATTATGCAAATCCTGCTTCAATTCATTCAATGGGCGAAGAAGCAGGCAATGCAGTTGAGAAATCGCGTGATATTATAGCGCGTTCAATTTCTGCAGACCCTTCTGAAATATATTTTACTTCTGGTGGCACCGAATCAAACAATTTGGCGTTGCATAGTTTTGATAAGATAGTTACAACTGAAATTGAACATCCAAGCGTTTTAAATCTGGCTAAGTTGAAGAATGCAAAACTGGTGAATGTTGATAATGAAGGTTACGTTGATATTGCTGATTTAGAAAATAAAATTAAAGGCCATCAGATTTTGTCAGTGATCCATGCAAACAATGAAATTGGTACGATCCAGAATATTGCGGAAATTGGAAAACTTTGCAGGGACAATTGTGTTTTCCTGCACGTTGATGCATGCCAGAGTTATACTAAACTAAAAATTGATGTTAATGATGTTGATCTTTTGACATTAAATTCTCATAAGATCCATGGCCCTAAGGGAGTAGGTGCTTTGTACGTTAAACAAGGCCTTGCCATTAAACCTTTATTTTATGGTGGCAACCAACAAAAATTCAGGTCAGGTACGTTAAACGTTCATGGTATTGTGGGCTTTGGAAAAGCAGTTGAGCTTGCTAATGAAAGTCATGTAGATTCTATGAGAAAATTAATTGCCCAGTTGACTAAAGGGGTTTTGGAGATTCCTGAAGTACAATTGAACGGTCCACACGATTTGAAACAAAGGTTATGCAATAACGCTAACTTTTCGTTTAATGCAATTGAAGGCGAAGCAATAGGTGGCAGATTAAGTCTGCAGGGGATAATGACTTCAACAGGTTCAGCATGTTCCTCCAGGAAACTTGAGACAAGTCATGTTTTAAGGGCGATTGGGTTGTCTCATGAACTTTGTAATGGTAGTTTGCGCATGAGTGTTAGCAGGTTTAATACTAAGGATGAAATTGATAAAGTGAATGAAGTTCTTCCGGAAGTTGTTTCTGCGTTGCGTGAAATTTCCCAGTTTTGGAAGAGCTGTTGATGTAATTACTTTGATATTATTAGGTGATGATATGTATTCTGATAAAGCCATTAAACATTTTAAAAATCCGAAATTCGCAGGCAGGATTGACAACCCGTCTGCCGAGGGTGAAGAAGGCAACCTTAGATGTGGTGACGCAATAAAATTTTATATTACTGTAAAAAATAAAGTCATAACAGATATAAAATTCCAGACCTATGGTTGTATTGCTGCGATTTCAGCGTCAGATATTCTTTGTGAAATCGTTAAAGGAAAAACGTTGGATGAAGTGGGGAAGATAACATTTGACGACGTTGTTAAAGTGATGGGTGATATTCCTCCTGCCAAGCTTCATTGTTCGGTTCTTGCGATCAATGCTTTGAAAAAGACTATAGATAACTTTGAAAAGAAAGATAAAAATTTATAAAAATGCGCTCGAATTTAAAATTAAATTGGTAATTTTTCACCTTGTAAAATTGAGTTTTATACAAAGGTATATAAACATGTTTATTGCATTTTTAGTGAGGTGTTGTGAATGGTATGTAAGAAAAAACCAGCAAAAAAAGCAACCAAAAAACCAGTAAAAAAAGTAGTTAAAAAGGTAGCCAAGAAAAAAGTAATCAAGAAAAAGGTAGCCAAGAAAAAAGTAATCAAGAAAAAGGTAGCCAAGAAAAAAGTAA